>JAUUVJ010000176.1 GCA_030589605.1 Candidatus Hodarchaeota archaeon
GCATTCTTTAAAGCTACGTTAGCTGATTTAATAAGTTTAGCGTATTTTCCATCAGTGCTGAAGGTACGAGCAGTATCCGAAAGAAAACCATTAACATTTGGTCCAATATCGATTTTGAGCAAACCCGCAGGAATGACACGATTATCGTTTGGTGCCGCTGTATCATGTGCTGCACATTCATTCATCGAAATATTCTGTGGAAAAGCTAAATCAACCCCTTCAGTATTAAATATCAGGTTCACCGCTAGATCGTACAATTTTCCAATAGGTACACCTATTTTTACATGTTTTTCTAGTTTATCTAGAGTTAAATGAGCAATTTTTCCTGCTAACACTAAATCTTTTAGATCTTGTTTTTTCAAATCCAATAAGTCCACCAATGATAGTGTCCCTTGTGTAATTGTTAAATATTATTAGAAAAAAAAGCAAATTTCCATTGAATCTTGTAATATAAAAAATCCTATCAATGAAAGAATGATATTTTATTTACCAATATCTAAAAATGTTTGATGAATAATTAATAATGATTACTTCTATTCAGGGTGTTCAATTTAGTGTCTGCTGCGGAAAAAATTAGGAAAAAACAACGACTGAAATTAATATTAGCAGAAATTGTTGAGAATCTAAAAGATTATTTTGAGGAATTACAAGTTCAAAAATTTGGGAAAAAATCAAGATTTATTGTCTTAACTGATATTGCTCAAGTTCATAAAATTGGATCGAAAGGATTAAACTTAGTGATAGCTGATTTTAACAGCGAATTAGGGACAATGAGACTATCTATTGCAATTAAAAGATTTTCCAACACAGATGAAGCATTTAAAAACAAAATTCTAACTGAACGTCTATCTAATAGACTTCATGGAACTGGAGTTTCTACCCCAAGAGTTATTTTCGAAGACGGCCCTACATTGATATATGAAGGTATCTCTGGTGAAACTTTTTATGATTCAACCCTCTTAGATCAACGAACAAAGTTAAAGTTAGCAGGAGAAGCTTTAGCAAAATATCACACCACCGCATTGGGACAAGTTGATTCGGAGAGATATTTCTTTTTATTACAACAAACTCTTAAAACACTGGAACTACCTCAAGATGAGCGTACAAAATTAATCTCTAGTGCTGAGAAATATTTATCAGTTTTTTCTACTTATTCAAGTGGGACAGCAATATTTGGAGATTTTCATCCTGGAAATATTCTCTTTTCAAATATGAATGGAAGTATACAAACTTGGTTGATCGACCCCGAATATGTCGAAAAAGAACGAACTGCAGATAGAATGGAAGACATTGCTACATTTTTCCTTCGCAATGCGCTTGATTATTTTCAATCAAGACATAATCTCAATGGGTTTAGAAAAAAAATATTACCTTTTTTTGAAGGATATGCTGATTATTTAAACCAGTATGATTTATCATTCAATAAGATCTATCAGGGACAAGTGGAAACCACATTTGCATTCCATCTTGGCTTATGTTCTTTGTTAGAATCTCTGTTTGTGAAACAGCTAGGAGATCTAAATAATCAAACGATTTTGGATCGATTTAATATTTGTATGTCGTTAACAAGGCATTGTTGGGAAAAAGGTATTGATTGAGAATTACTGGATAAGAATTGAAATATGTGATGATTTATTAAATAGCATGTAACCTAAAGATAGGAATGCGAACTGATATGTAATTGTTTTTATCTAATTTTTTCGTATGGATTACCGATCTATTAATATAATTCTCTAATTTATATTCAGAAGGAAAATAAAAAAGATTCTACTACCTTGGCAATAGAGAAATCACATTGAGGTTTAGTAAAAAATGGGGACAGTTGATTATAAAGGGCCTAGGTACAAGATTGTGATTATAGGTGACGGTGGGGTTGGAAAAACGTCTTTAGTTGAGCGAATTCAAGGACATGGGTTTGAAACAAAATACCACATTACGATTGGAGCTAATATCAGTGTGCGTGACATCTCTGTTGATGATCGAGAGTATAAATTTCAGCTTTGGGATTTAGCTGGTCAACAGAGGTTTGAGACTGTTCGGGGGTTGTTTTATCGTGGGTCTCACGCTGCAGTTCTTGTATATGACCAATCACGTCAAGAATCATTCAACAATCTTGAAAGATGGAAAAGGGAATTATTTTCCTCTGTTGGCCGTAAAGTTCCTTATTTAATAGTGGGGAATAAAGATGATTTGGAGAAAAAAGATATTCCAACAGAATTGCTACTGAATTATGTTAAGAAATGTAGCTCTGAATTTACCAGTGTAAAGATTAATTATGTAGTTCCTTCATTAATTACTTCAGCGTTAACGGGCTACAATGTATATTCATCTATCGAACTGTTAGCTCGTAGTATCCGATCTTATATCGATGATAATCATTTTGATTGAATTAAAGGTCTATTCTTGTCTTAGTACATGTGATTTCAATTTTTTTATAGATTGAAGTCTGTTCCAATTGAACCTAAAAGATGTGTGTTTATTAATCTTTACCTCCGCTACCATTATATGTTCCTAGTTAAACTACTTTTAACAATATGCTAATTTTGCTAAATTCTTTCTGCGTATGATCATCCTTTCAAGATTTCTAAACGAGTTTTGATCCTAAAATTGAACGAATGTTCATTTGTATTTGTTTAACTCTTTCTTTCATTTTCTAATGGTTCTATTTTTTCAACAATTTTTTGAGCAGCTTCTGCATATTTCTTAATTGCATCTTTTCTGCGAAAGAATAGTTTTTCCCAGTCTTGTTCTGTTTTTGAGAGAAGTGGCTCTTTATTCTGATTTACAACTATAGTAGCTATTAAATAGGCAAAAATCATGACAAAAGGAAGAAGAATAGGTTGTGTTTCCATTAGAGGTTTTAGCAGCTCAACAGTAATAACTCCAGTGACACACCCTAAACCCCAAAATACATATCCCACTCCACCATGAATCATTAAGAACTCTTTCGGAGCCAGTTCGTAATTTGCCACGCTAATACCGCCGAAACACACAAGCGTTATGCTAACTCCAAGGAAAATCGGGAAAATACCTAATAAAATGGATACTTCTGATATATTGGGGATAAACATGGGAAGTATTGGGATTAAAAAGTACACAAAAGCCCCTAAATAGAGTCCTATTAATATCGACAAGCGACGCCCCAACCGATCAGAGAGAAAACCGCAAGGAAGGCACGTAATCATGGAAGTTAGGAAAAACACGAAAACGAAGATAAATAGACTCTCAGGGTAGGGAAAACTCAGAGATATTTCCTCTGATGTATTCAATAGAACTATAGCAGTATAGTAAGAGTTTGTGACAAAGAATCCCATTATTAAACTTAGTAGAAGAACGGGAAGCGGGAAGTTTTGCTTGTTAAGATACTCTCTTAATGTACTTTTTCTCGGAGAAAGCGAAAAGCTTCTCCGTACGAAAGAAAAACTCAGAATGAATAAAAATAACAATACTGCAAAGTAAGATGCAAGAAGTACCTCTATTCCTGTGGAAACGATGATTGTTCCAATAATTATAACGAATCCTACTGGAATGTATATGGCAAGCATGTCCCTACCAGCGGATTCTTGATTGGTAGTAATAAACCCACCATAGATATAATAAAGAGGGCCCACACTTCCAATGCTGAAACCTGTCAACGAAAGAATGACTATAATCAGGATTGGGTTCTGAAAAAGGGATAAAATGATCAGTGATAAACCTAATCCAATACAAGTAGTGAGTAAAACAGAATTTAGGTTATTCTTAGAGAACCATAGAATGAAAAAAAAACTCCCAATTATGAATCCTCCAAGATGAAATACTATATTAAAGGGATCCAGACCAGCTGCAAAAAGAAAAGCAAATTCAAAGATAAAATGCAAACCCCATACCATTGAAGCATTTATAAGACCGATAGCAGCTAAAGGTCCTTTCGTCGCCAACAAAACCCTCAGTGAATCTCTTCCTGCCATTTAAATCCCTATTAAGTTCCAGAAGAATATGATATAAGTACTAATAATTTAAATATAATAGCTTTTTTAATAACTTTCAAATACAGTAAAGAGAATATCCTATTCCGTTTTATCTAAACAATATATTTAATCCCAGAATTATAATGGAATTGTAAAATTCTATTTTTAACAAATAATATATTAGATCACAAGGTTAATACTAATTTATTGTATTAACCGAATTCTGCTTAAAGTACTTAGATAGCTTTTTTGCTTGTTTTATCCCTTCTTCGCTTAGATGAATATCTGACCAGCCTTGAAAGATTTTCTCTTTGTTTGCTATGCTCTGACCATGACGAATAAAGTAAATTTCCATTCAGAAAAGCCTCTATTATGGGTAGAATTGTGTTTGATAAATTTTTTTTTGCTATTCATCTACTTTCTCGCTTTCATTTAGAGTAAATTAATCCTTACTATTTCGGTTCATTTTTTAGTAAAAGGAATAATTGACCCAATATCTTGACAATTCGATTCAGAGTAATCGGTTCAGGTTCAAATGGCAATGCAGCCTATATCTCTTCATCAGATGAAACTTTGATAATTGATGCTGGTCTTAGCAGAAAAAGAATCGTTAATGCGTTACTAGAAGACCAGATATCACTTGATTCAGTGATTGGAGTTTTAGTTAGTCATTCTCATACTGATCATTGTAGAGGGCTTCCTGTTTTATGTGATACAATCCGAGATATTCCAATATTTAGCTCTGAAGGTACAAAAGAGGGGTTATATTTCTATAAAAAGTATGATCCACGATGGAAAGATATAGGGCGTAGCTGTCAAACTTTTTCATTTGGTAACCCATTTTCTGTTCGTTCATTTAATATTTTACCATTAAGAACTGTACACGACACAAAAGATCCCTCTGCATTTCAAATATCAATTAATGATATTAAAATCTCAATTATCACCGATACTGGAAAAATAACTAAAGAACATCTTTCTTCAATGAATGAAAGCTCTTTGATATTGATTGAGATGAATCATGATATTGAGGCCTTAAAAAGTTCTAAAAGGCCTATTTGGTTAAAAAAACGTATTCAAGCATCTCATTTGGCAAATTCTGAGAGTTCAGATGTTTTTAAAACATTAATTGATGGTTCTACAAAGGCTGTATTTCTTGGTCATCTTTCTGGTGAATGTAATTCACCTAACTTAGTTGGATCAGAGATCCGAAGATGGCACTCTGAAAATCAATCCTCTTGGGATTGGTATATTTGTAAACGTGATATTTCTGGAGCTGTAGTTAGATTTGATGGTCAAAATGTCAAAACAGAGATGAATCCAATAGATCTTACTAAGAAAAGTTCATCTAATGTATCAAGCGATAAAAAAATAAAGTTAGATGAGTTTTTTAAGTGAAAAGTTTTATTCTTTTTTGTTGAAACGAAAGAAAAACTTAGTGTACTATTTTTATAGTTGAAACTTGCTTCTAGGAAATCAATTCTAGCTAAAAGGATTGATTAATATGCAACCTTTCGAATTCTTAAATTCAGAAATAAAAGAAGTTCTAATGAATCTTGAAGCTCAAGACCAAAAAGAGAGAGCTGCTGAGCTTGATGTTTTGTCTAGACTCAGACAAATTCCCCGTGAGACTGGAGAATTTCTATTTCAATTTTTACTGGTTCATGCACACACAATTTCCTCTGAATTCATCGGTTTAGAAATAGGTACCTCTGGAGGTTATTCCACGATATGGCAGGGTTTGGCACTAAAAAAAATCAGACGAGGAAAACTCATTTCTTTAGATAATGATCCGAAAAAATATGATTTTGCAAAAGAAAATATAAAAAACGCGCTAATTGATGATTATGTTGATTTAATTCTGGAAGATGCGAAAAACTATATTAACAATTGGCCACATAAAGATTTACATTATATCTTTCTAGATGCAGAAAAGGAAGACTATTCTATATATTATAATCTCCTGAAAGAAAACGGTTATTTGACTTCAGGGGTTGTTTTAATCGCAGATAATACTATTAGCCATAAAGAATATTTAGAAGATTTTTTAACAAATATATCTGGAGATTCCGATGTTTCTAGCATTGTAGTACCGATAGGAAGTGGATTAACCATTCTAAGATGGATCTAGCATTATTGAAAAAAAGTTGTGCAAAACTTCTTTAATTGATAAGTCCATTCCAACTTGGGTTTTTTTTATTCGAAACCAAATGCGAGCTTAATTAATTTCTCTGCATCATCAAAAACGCTTTTAGTGACGATAGATATATCTTGAAGTTCATTTACTCCATTTACTCCATATTTCAGAGTAAACATTCTACTAAATGAATGTAATGCGTTCCACAAGAAATTTGAAATATCATCAGCGATTAAAATGGCGAGAAACGAATCTTGATAAGCAATAGCAATAATCTTATCCTGAAATTGAATTTTATTAATCCTTTTTGTTTCAATCATCTCTGAAAAGAAGCTTAGTAGTGCGAATACTCCACTGGTTAGTAATTCATCTTGGATACCCGTTTTTTTTTTGATATGATCAAAATCATATGAAAATAAGGGTAAACCAGCATGATTCACTACCATTAATTTCTCAATATGATGAAATTGAAGAAATCCTTTAGGAGATCTAATATAAGAAGAAAAAATCATCAAACATCCCACTATAACTCCTATGTGTGGAATAATATGCCTTAAAAGGACAGTGACATCTGGTGAAAGGATATTACGAAACATATAACCAGTTACTACGATAACAGTCGGATATAAATAATATGATAAAAGTGTTAATTGTAAAAACGTGATTTGTTTCTTTCTACGATCATAAGTGGTTTTTTTAACCTCAGATAGTTTCCAATATGTTGCAATGACTACATAGATCACAAAATAGGTCGCTGGGAAATTAGTTGATATCAAGATTCTCAAAAAGAAGAGGATAAGTGTGTAAAGACTCTGAATTTCAATGAAAGAAGTTTGAGATACAAATAAGATTATTTCTGGAAACATTACTTTGAAAAGCACATTTAAAACAAGTGCTCCCAGAAAAAAACCATATGCTAATGAATGTACTGGAGAAATTCTTTCATTTAAAAAGTAATCAATAAAAATTAAGTAAAACCCTGCTGATATTCCCCCAAAATATGGAAAAAGGGAAACGATTAGATTCCCATCCTGTAAATAAAATTGCGCTGGATTTTCGGCATTTAAAAGAAGAAAAATCATTTCTATGATCAATATTACTAGAAATATGATATGGAGACTGGTAAGTAATCCTATTGAAGTTATTCTATTTTCTTTCCATCTTTTACCAGATGAGATGACTAATATCATAATAACAACGATTTCTATAAAGAAGATTGTTATTCCAATTACACTGATCAAATTTATTGTCATTTTCGGATACCAAACCATAGAAAAGGGGGAAAAAAATCCACAGTATGGTGTGAATAATCTACCTGTAATTATTTCTATTATATAAATAAATGTAAGTAATTAATTAGAGTTTCGCATAAAACCATCTTAAAATGGAATAACTTTGAAGAAGTATCAAGATAGCTATGAAAATAATATCGATTTCAAATTTTGGAACTCCGACAAAATTACTCATCATGTCTCAATCAATATTTCAGAATTTAGGTGGATAATCTATCCTTTTTATTAGTTTGAAGGAAATATTATTTTGTGTAGAGGGTTAACCAACTTTATTGAGGAATTTTACTATAGTTGAAATAATAGAGAGGTTCTTTACGTGCTTATTCGGGAGTTCCTATGTATTCATGAATACGGAACTGTAATATTTCATCGGAAATATCAACGTACAGAAGATACTACAGATATTATATTACGCTCTGGATTGATTTCCGCGCTTTATAATTTCGCGAATATTACAGA
>JAUUVJ010000137.1 GCA_030589605.1 Candidatus Hodarchaeota archaeon
CAGCCAATAGAGCTTGTTTATCTTGAAAAATTTCCATCTCAACAATTAGCAATGAAACGTGAGTGGCAACTAAAACATGAAAATCCATTTAATCAGAAAAAGTCAAAACTCGCACTCATTGAGGAATTCCAAAAGAATTTTGGTCATATCCTTGAGGAACTTAATAATAAACTTGGTGAACATTTTGCATTTCTTGAGGAAATAACCAAGAGTATGAAAAACACAGAGAAAGAACTAATTAAGAGCTTAAATAATAATTCATAGAAATAGATTTGGTAATCTTTAAGAAGAATTAAAGATAAAATTCCTTTCCAGATAACACCTTTTAGAAAAAAAATCCTATTTTATATGTGGATAGAATAATGACTCCTGAACTGATAATTATTGCTTTCATACTAATTGTGATAGGAATTCTTATCACAAGATACTTAGAATTAGCCCCCCAGATTATATTCCGAATTATGGCTAGGAGTACGAATGAAGAGGTACTTCAATATTTAAAACCAGAAGATCTAGGGTTTTCAGCCGAATTAGTGGAATTTCGAGATAAGACAACTCCATTAATAGCTTGGTTTTTCCCTAGTAATAATGAGTCAAAGACTTCTATTCTAATGGTTCCAAATTGGTATCAAAAACAAGATCATGAGAACAATTTGAAGACAGCAGGAGTCTTACAAAAAGCAGGTTACAATGTTTTATTACCTATCTTTTACTGGGATATAGAAGGGAAAGTATTCCAAAAAAGAAAAATTTCACCAAAAGCATGTCAAAGAATAATCACTAGGGCCTATCGATATTTATGTAGTAGATCAGATGTTGATAGAAGGAATATAGCTATTTGGAGTAATTCTGCTGGAACATATTGGCATGTAAACTTGTTAAAGATTACCCAATCAAATCTATTGTTCTAGAGGACGGTCCAGTAACCCTCTGGAGCGATCTTGCTGATTATTTTAATCACACAAAGAATTTTCCCTTTTCTCTTACCAGATTAGCTTTAAAGTTATTACTTGGGCCTGCTATTTGGAGAACAAAATGGCAACCTAAACATGCAGCTAAGAATCTTAGCTCCTGTCCATCGTTCCTTATTGCAACTCGAGAAGATTCAAGGAAAGACTATTGGAAAACATTTTCCTACCTATATCGTCCCAAACAGTTTTGGTATGAACACGGACTGCCTAGAGGAGGAGTCCGCGAACTATGGAATCACGAATATTTTATTCAAGTACGTACGTTTTATGATAACTTCTTCAAACTTCAGACAACTCAACCTGATTTTCATTATGAAATGTCTTCAGGGCGTAAAAAGAAAGGTAAATATCCATTTCAAATTCGTATGACATCAATGCCTCCCCAGATGGACAAAATTCCCTTACAAATCATCTTCTTACACAAAGGTAATAAATTGAGTGAATATCGAATCTGGTTTAGTGGAGCATCATTACAGTTGAATCATTCGTGTGATGATAAACCTCTAAATGTTATTGTTCATCCATTTTATAATGTTACTCCGTATCCAGGAGATTCAGCAGGAAGACGATTATGGTTGAAAAAAGAAGCAGATACTGCTCTAGACATTGCGATTCAGGGACTATTAAAATATCCTTTACACTATCTTCCTGAGATTACACAACGATATTTTTTTATTAAGAGTATCGTTTTACAAGAACAACAGAATCGTAAAGATGCACGGTTATCTCTAGATGAATTACACTCAAAATATTGGAATAGGATGATCAATAAAGACCCAGATAGTAGAGCGATACGAATTGATACTAAGGATAAAGTTGTTTCAGATGCTTTTCTCCCTGTTATGACACAATAAGTTTCTAAAATCTCATGTTGCATACTTGATGCTAGTCTTTGTAAGCAGGATATTGACATGAATCACAAAAGGGAGACATTTGTTCAAACAATTTACAAAAATAATCTTGCTCATCATGCTTGCGGGAAAAGTACAAACATTCATAATTTAATTTTCTTTTTTTAATCTCTTCTATACTTCCTGCATTTCCTTCCTCAAAATACCCACATTTTGGAGGGCAATGATCTATCCACTCTTTATAGATAAGGCAATAACTCAAGTTTTTCTCTTTTGTCTTAAGTAATTTGATACAATGCCTTATTTCAGCTTTAAATTTTGCAGGATAGTGTTCCAAAGTCACAGACAACCCACGTATGTTAACATCTCTTACTATTAAAAAGCTCCCTATTTTGAATATATAACTGATTCATCTATAATAAATTAATGAGTGATATTAATGATACATGAAATTCTTCAAGACCCAGATTGGGCTAGTTATGAAAATCTATTCTTTTTCTTGGACCATATTGAGTACCTTAAAAAGGAAATAGATATTTTAACTCTGCAATTTATAGGAGATCGTTTATCAAGTTTTCCTATGGACATTGATCCACCTGTTGAATATAGAATCTTTTTAATCCTTTATACCACCCCTAATACAGGACGATTAATCGGAATTGGTATTAAGATTATTACTACTTCTTCAAATGTATCTTCTTTGTTTGCTCCTTGTAGTGAAGAGCGGTTACAAAAAGCAATATATCTCATTTCCAGAGGATTATTGAATTCTTCTCATCATCAAATTGAACAAATGTTTTGTACTTTACCAATATAAAAGGTGATTCAAATAGGCTTACTTTCTCCATCACTTGTCAGGGATTATATTACTTGTCCACGTTCTTTCATGTTTATGCACTTGTTAAAATTAAATTTAATTCCATCAACACAATTTAATAAGATTGTTTATGCCCAAGAAAGAATTGAGAATTTCACAACTAGTTTTTTCTATTCATTAAAAAGTCAATGGAATGAAGAGGTTTGTCCAAAATCTAGAAAAGAGATGGATTACCTTTTGAAGACGAAGTTTTATTCATTTTTAGATATATATCATCATTCAGATAGCGCCTTTTCTCAAGAACTAGATGAAAAAGTTTTTACACTGTTATTGTGGCTTATTTCGAAAATTTGGATAGATTTAACCCCACAGGAGAAGCTTAAACCTTATTTTTTACCAGTAATGACATCTCAATACATTAAAGTTCCTGAATTAAACTTACATGGACGTCCTTCTGCTCTCTTTATCCATCCTGATGATACTGCTTTATTACTTATTCAAACATATTACCCCACGATTTCAAACATATTAAATTCCTTGAAACTTCAAGTAGCTATTTATTCACGAATTCTCGAGTCATATGGGGTTCAGATTAGAGATTTTTTGTATATCAATTACTTTTCAATGGTTTTAATTATGCAGGGTTTTTCTCCTGAATCCGAATATGAACAATTAGACAAATTCTTAGATTCTTTTCAATCTAGCATGATTGAACAAAATTATGAACCTCCAAAAAACCCTCCCTGCGATTTATGTGAATTTAGGATGATTTGTACAAATTAAGAGGAATTCTAATGGTTGACCTACTAGATCTTATAGTTTTTGGATCTGATCAGTTTATTGGTTGGTATTCGGCTGCAGTACTTGGAGAATTTGATCTCATCCAATTTTTAGTAACAGAATTGATTTTTTTCATAATTACTCAGATTTTACTTTATCTCTTTCCTATTATGCGTAAAGTGTTGAATATTATCTATTTACCTTTTAGATGGATTCATGTATACTTACATGTATATTCTGCAAAACAAATTATTAGTGAGATCAAAGAGTTGAAAGATAACGGAGAATTTGATGATTTTGACCCATTATTAGATAAAGGTACATTACGGTCAAGTTTTATTTCAGGATTGGATGTCCCTGATGAAAATCCAGGATTAATTATGGCTTTTAATCGTAGTGAACATGCTAGAAAAGTTGCTGGTGCTCCGCGATTATTTAGTTTTCTAATGCTTCTAGCTTTTCTTATTGTTACCCCTCTCGCATTTACAGAAGGTCAATTTCTGGATTCAGATATTGGAGGGTATCTTCACTTTTATCTTTGCTTAGGGATATTCGGTGTTATGATGCCATCATTAAATGACTTCTATTTCATTCTTCATTCATATATGGTCTCTTCGCTTAATATTCGTCCCATATGGATCTATGTTTCGGTTGTCGTTTATTTAATTGTGATATTTGATATTTTTTGGAGATTTGAGGATTTTACTCTTTCAATATTCTTAGCAACGGTTTTTTTCTTTCTTTATTTAACTGGATTATTTATAACTGCTTTCCTTGCTTCAGGTGGAAAAATTCGGAATTCTAAGATATTCTATGTTCCAATTAAAAGCACAAAGGAATTGGTCCAAACTGAGCCTACAGATATTCAATTTCTAGCATTAGAAGATTTAGATGTTTAATATCGGATTAATATAGAATAAGAATGGTTTAAATCAAATAATATCTTTTTATTTAAGAGTTCTAATCCAAATAATCTTTCATTCACTATAATATCACCAAGTGAAATTCAGTTGATGATACTAGATCTTGAAATAATCTAAATTCTATTTTATGTTTTAATTCTTGCTTATAAATTAACAGACTTATTGGAACAACGAGATTTAATAATTCGTTTCCATATTGTTCACGAGCCGATTCTGAATTAAATCCATCTTTTGAAGTTTTCAGGTGGTTTGTCAGCAATATAGGGATATTCCATTTTTCTGCAATGTGCTTAAGATCTAATAAATGATTATATATTCTTTTTTTCCATAGTCTTTGATTTTTTGCCAATACATCAATTGCGTCAAGTGGTGATCCAAAAAAAGTATCTAATATAATTAAATCGTATGAAAAGTGTAGATCTTCAGTTAAATTGCGAAAAAATATGATCTGCTCCGTGAAAGACTTTGGTTTGAAAAATTCTATTTGATCAAGTGATTTTTCTTCAGTAATTATCTTTTTGAGAGTTGAAATTCTTAAATGTCCTTTAAATTCACTATATAATATCCTCGCATCTTTTCTTTGTTGAAATAGGTAGTGTATGGCACGAAAGCAGAATATCGTTTTACCTACTCCAGAATCTCCATAGACACTGTGAATATGACCTTGTAAAAGACCACCTATTGTGTCATCTAATATCGGAATTTTTATAGGGATAGCTCCTTGATTATTCCATCTACTAAGAATAGAATTTAATGAAAGTAATTTAATTACAGTCATTCTGAATTATCTTCCTCTTGTACAAGTAAAACATCCGATTGTGGAAATAATAATTCCTTCATAAATAAAATGACCCTTATCTCTTTGGATAATTCCCCAAGCAGAATATTGCATTCATTCCGTATAGTACAATGATCTGGTAAACTTATAATGATTGTAGAGAAACCTTGATTCTTTGTGGAAAATAGTTTTCCTGAATTGATTAGATTTTCAAATATTTCGAGAGATTTTGGTTGTAAAAAAAATAGGGAGCCTATTAAATCAGGATAGTTTCTCAAGTTTGTTATTAAATCAAAGATTGGTATAACATTACAATCAATCCAAAGTATTTTTGGTTTTAGAAGGTCTAAATACTGTTTTTCTAAAAAATGCTTAACATTTTCATGGTATTGTCCTATAAAAGCTATTGGTTGTTTAGTTATAAAGGTTGAAATCAATTTTTATCAGACCATCACTAGTTACTTTATTTTTATACTCCGTTTAGGGTCAAGAAATTCCTCATCTCTAGCCATTAAATGTTCTTTATATACGTAATAGTAAGGAAAGGCAAATAATCCAATCAAAATTATGGGATACATCAACCACCATGGTATAGGGTTTGGATCTAATTTATTTTTTGAATTTGAACCAGAAAGTTCATTCAATTTACCAGAAATAGATATGAACAAACTTACTTTTGTTAAATCACTCAATTGATTGTAACTAGGGTAAATTATGAAATCTAAAGAACAAAAGTGGGCACTACTTTCTGTAAGTGATAAATTAAATATTAGATAATTATTACCTTTTGAGGCAAATGATTCTCCATTTATTTGTACTTTGTCAAACCCGACTCCGTCTAAGCTTATAGTAATCGTGGCATAAAGCTGCATATCAAAAGGAATTTTAACGAAAAGATAAGTATGAACGACTATTTTTTTTTCTAGGAAAAAGATACTAGATGGTTGAATCACATATTGCTGGTTTCCACCAAAGAGAGGTAATAATACATTTTCATCAGGTTGAGGATTATCAAACACTAGTATTTCGGTCTGATTGATTGAAAAACTTATAATTGGGATTTGAACACTCGCAGTGTGATCCAAAATAACTAGAATTTGGATTTTTACGAATCCGTCATCAGAATAATCCACTGGTAGTACTAAATTTTGTTGAAGCTCAAATTGATATGATATAGCTTTTACAAAACCTACCTGTTCTAATTTACTGAAAGTTCGCTGACTAGAATAATTTTCCATATTGACCTGAAGAAATACACCATCAAGAGGGTCTCCGAAATTTTGGACCGTCATATTTAAAACAATCTCATTCCATTCTTTTTCTAGGAAAATAGTCCGATTGTATGTCGTTTCAGATTGTGTAATAACATCAGATAACCCTAAATCAATAACTTCGATAATAATTGCATTATTGGAGGAGCTTCTTGCTTGAGCAATATTATTCATTGGGTCATTATTGATTGTAATCGTTATAAATAACAATATCCCAAAAATTTTTGCTAATATTTTAATTCGATTGGATAAGGACATTATTTAATCACCTCACTTATTATATGAGAATGGTTTAGAATTAAATCCGTGAAATTCCTTGCTAGAAGGAATAATCCTAAACGTGAGGTATTTTTATTTGCTTTTAGACTATCAAAAGGGATTCTAGCAATTTTAAAAGATCGAGCGTTATTGATTCGATTGGAAGACCATTGATAATGTTTTGACAGATGATTAGAAAATATTGGCTTTCTACCAAGAGGAATCCCCTCTGGGTTTAAAGAATCAAGCAATATATGAGACATCCAACTGATTTTGAGTGATAAAACTATTATATTGAAGAACGGATCTTTGAATACACCTGAAAGATAGTCTAGAGGAAGAAAATAGCCTAAAGTCCAAATTGAATGAGTCAAAGGGTGACGATATCGTCTTGAAAACCTATGTTGTAGAAGTTGCACTCCTCCAAACTGAAAATCAGCTCCAGTATAGTTGTCTATTAGATTTGGTAGAAGACTAATTCCTGCAAAAATAAATGAAAAAACGAAACAAAACCATGTCTGAACTATTTCATTGACATAAATTAGACCGTAAAGATTGATTAATCCAAGAGCAAAGAAGTAATGTGTGTGATTTTTCATTGATTTCAAATTCCTCTTTTTCGTCTGACCACATTAGCTACTGTGATTAAAACAGTAAATATACTCCCCGCTAGACCTAATTCAATGATATCCTCGGTATAAATTTTACCTAAAGTTGGTTCATCGTTCTTTGATGAAGATATTGGTATAGATGATTGAGAATTTTCTGGTGTTGAGGTATTTTGATTATCTTCAGGAATATTGACTTCAATACTTCCTAAAATGGATATATTTTCTTGATCAATATCATCATAGGCAACTACTCGAAGAGTATGGAAACCTTGAATCAAGAATACTTCAAATACAAAATGTGTAAGATTCTGTGAGATTGAATTGACAGGTATTCCATCAACAAATAATATCACTCGATCAACATAGTAATCATCCGCAACAGCAATTTCTATTCGATATTGAATTCTATCTGAATAATATTGTTTTTCATTGATCAAAGGATCGTCAGGGAAAAATGGAGGTAAATCTGTAGCATTAAATACTCCGTTCATTATACTTGATATTCCATAGATGTCTCTAGCATACAAAGAATAATACCATTCTTCTAGTGGAAGATTTGGGGAAGAAAAACTCCATTCTTGGTAGCTTCCAGAAAGTGATTCATAATCCAATGTACCTGGAATGTTAAATTGCAAAGATCCGTTACTTACGATTAATGAAATAGAACTAGTATCAATTGATGCATTTTGCCTCTCAATCCGTACTTTTAAGGTAAAATTTTCCCGTGTACTTTCAAATTTTGTTTGTAGAATAGTAGGTGCGAACCAGTTGACATTATATTCCTTTATGACAGACGGGACTACGTCCCATGGGTACCATAGAGTAAACTGGAACGAACCATTTAGTGGAGAAAACGGTAAATTCCCCACCCATCGGTCACCAAAAAACTCATACGTTAAAGAATATTCATTTCCAGCAATGGATACATTGACAGTTTCGATGGAAAGAGAACCAGAATCGATTTTAGTTATCAATTCATAATAAGTTGAAGTCCACGTCACCGAAATTGATTCGAAGATAGGAGGAGGTGGAACCCATGAAATGTTGAAATAATGAAAGTCATATTCTTCAGAGGTGGTTTTGGCATAGAGAGTAACTTGCCAGTTTTCAGGAGAGGGAAGTTGAAAATTTAATCTGTAATCAAAGTAAAATGAACTCCATACTAAAAATCCTGAAGGAGTCCCATTGATAACGAGCCCTACGGATTCGAAACTGGGATGATTTAATATTTGAGTCTTGATAAGATAGTTCCCAGCAGCATCAATAATCTCTAAATCAGGATTAAGTAATAATTCGATACCCATTACTATTGAGAATTCAACATTTATTGCTTTGAAATTACCCGCATTATCATAAGCATAAGCATTCAAAACATAATTTCCTAGAGGAAGATTTAGTACAACAAAAGAAGAATAAGTTTGATTGAAAGAATGAATACCAGGTATATTGTAAAGGATTGTAGTACCATTAGACTGTATCTCTAAATCAATTATACCTGTATAGCTTTGGTTGAAAGGAGACATTATGGCTAAGCTAGGAGGGATTGTATCAACCGTGAAGATAGTTGTAATAATTATAGAATTCTGAACTTCATCCTGAGCAACCATTGTCAAATTGTGGGAACCTTCTGATAAATTTGATAGTATTACTCCTGAACTAATATTGATTATTTGGAGATCATCCAAATAACCCTCTACATCAATTTCATCAGTGAAATATGACAAGATTATGTCATTTGTGATATAAGTTTTATTATCTGGACTAAGTAAAGCAAGAGAAGGAGCTGTTGTGTCGATTACAAAGCTAGATTTTTTTATTGTTACAACCCCAAAAGAATTTTGGCCATATACAATACAAGTGTAAATACCTTCAGCTAGATTTCTATAAGTTGGGCTTATCCATGTTATATTTTAGGAATCTATAGGAGCTATTCGGTACCAATATGTATCTGCATTTCCTGATATATCAATTTCAATAATTGAACCATAAGTTTGATTTAAAGGAGAAA
>JAUUVJ010000252.1 GCA_030589605.1 Candidatus Hodarchaeota archaeon
AAGGACTGCAGAGGTTAGTTAAATGAGTTTATTAATTACTGGTGTTGCTGGATTTATTGGTTCAAACTTTTTATATTATTATTTAGATAAATATAAAGAAAGAAAGATAATAGGATTAGATAACCTTACTTATGCAGGGAATTTAAGTAATTTAGACAGACTTTTAAACCAAAAAAAAACGAGATTTCAGTTTATCAAAGGAAATATTGGGGATCGGTTATTAGTAAAGAAAATTTTTCTGAAGTATAAAATCAAAGGAGTATTAAATTTCGCTGCTGAATCCCATGTTGACAGATCGATTGAAGATCCACAAGTTTTCCTGAAAACAAACATTCTTGGTACACAGAATCTATTGGAAGTAGCAAAAAAAAATTGGCTTAAGAATGGAAAATGGATCCGCAATGTGAAGTTTTTGCAAGTCTCAACAGATGAAGTATACGGATCCCTTGATCAAACTGGATTATTCACAGAAGAAACTCCTCTTGATCCACATAGTCCGTATTCAGCAAGTAAGGCTAGCAGTGATCTAATTGTAAAAGCTTATTATGATACATATGGGATTCCAATTAATATAACTCGATCTTCTAATAATTATGGTCCCTATCAGTTTCCTGAAAAATTGATACCACTTGTAATACATAATGCACTGAATCATAAATCGATTCCTGTTTATGGAGATGGAAAACAGATTCGAGATTGGTTATATGTAATAGATCACTGTCAAGCAATAGATTTAGTATTTGAGAAAGGATTAAGCGGAGAAATTTTTAATATTGGAGGGAAAAATGAAAAGGAAAACCTTGAAATCATTAACATAATAATTCAAATTTTATGTGAAAAAACTAGTGATGATAGAATAGCAGATGATTTAATAACACACGTTAAAGATAGACTTGGACATGATAGGAGATATGCAATTGATGCCTCCAAAATAGAAAATGAACTTGGTTGGACTTCTAAAGTGAATTTCTGGGAAGGAATCGAAATAACAATACAATGGTATCTTAATAACTTGGAATGGCTAAACAAAATCATAACAGGAGAGTATATCGAATTCTACGAAAAAAATTATCATTGGAGATAGTATATTTTCTATTTAGGTGATTAAGAATGTCAAAGATATTAATTACAGGAATTACGGGATTTATTGGCTCTAACCTTGCCATACAACTTGTAAAAAACGGATGGAGTGTGATAGGCACATACAGAAATGAAAAACGATTACACCGTATATCCGAAATAAAGGATCTAGTAACTTTGGTTAAAGATACAGAAGGTGGATTTCAATCTGTGAAGCGTATTATTAAAAAAACACAAATTGATACATTATATCATTTAGCAGCCCAATCATCCCACATCTTTTCACTCAACAACCCACTTGATGATTTGATTAATAATGTTCATCCTCTTATTAACATACTAGATTATTTAAAAGATATTTCTCTTGCTAAAAGGCCATATATTGTGTTTCCAAGTTCAAAAGGAGTATTAGGTACGCCTACCTATCAACCTGTAGATGAAAATCACTCGTGTGTGCCAGAAGATCCATATAGTCTAAATAAATGGTATGACGAACAATTTTTAAATTTATATTCCAGAAAATATGGAATTTCATCATCAACCTTTCGACTTACAAATGTATTTGGTCCAAAACAGCAGATAATATCCAGTCAGAAAGGATTTATAAATTATTTTATCGGATTAGGATTAAGAAATAAAGCAATTGAAGTTTTTGGAGAAGGAAACCAAAAACGGGACATTTCTTATATTTCAGATATTATAAATGCACTTTGTCTCGCGGGGTCGAAAAAACTACCTAATTCAAATATTTTTTTCTTGGGGACTGGAATTGGAGTAAGTATAAGAGAAATAGCAGAAAAGGTATGCGAACTAACTGGTACAACCCTTAATTTTAACCCCTTCCCTCTTAAATTTAAGAAAATAGAAGTTGGTGATTTTATAGTTAATAATACCAAAGCAAAAGAAAATTTGAAATGGAAACCGTTGGTTGAATGGAGTGAAGGATTATTAAAGACTGTAAATTATTATAAACAGAATCTACAAGCTTATTTAGATGAATAACAAATTATTTATATTGAAATGTCTAATAATCCATGATAAAGGACACCTATTACAAGAAAATCGCCTGTATCCGCTAATAATGTAGCGATTGGAATATTAGTTTAAAATATTCAGAAGATAGCTACTTTAAAAGTCCATTTTATCAATAAAGGGCGTAATGGCTAGAAATAATTAGTTATTCAGCAATGTAAGTTATTTCATTTGCTAGCAGGATACCTAAAAATCTTAGAATCATAAAAAATGTTTTCAAGTTGTAGTAAGTTGCAAAAGCAGCTTTTCGTTTTTTTTTTTAAGTACTAAATTAATGTTTTCATTTTATCTGATCTACTGAGTGAAAATTAAAAGTAACAATCTAGAGAATAAGGCAAGAAAATTGGTGATAATCAAGGCTATCAAGCAATTATTTATCAAAGTTTGATTTAACCGTGATCTCTTCCCGATATCTGATTTTAATTCATTATCTTCAGTGTATATTCCTATTAAAAGAACTCCAATAGCTGTCAAAGGAATTAAGTATCTTTCATTCATGTAACTTGCCTGAAGTAAATAAAAAATTGTTGTATATGGAAGAGCAAACATAAATATTGGTGAAATATCCGATTTTACTTTTTTGAAATATTTTTTTAATGAAAGATTTACTTTTTTATCTGTTAGAAAGAAAATTAGTAAAAATATTAGCGATGTGCCAAACGTGAAGATAATTGAGAAAGACACTGTTATAATTGCTTTAGTTGAAAAAAGAAACTGGGCTAGAATAAGAAAAAAACTGAGTAGATTCTCCCAATGAAAGCTAGATGGCTGCGATTTAAATGCCCAAACCTCATTATAGAAATAATCGAACCAGCTATACCAAATTTGTAAATCATCAGAATAAAAATAAAAATAGCTTCCTAAAATCATTAAAGGCCCACAAATTAAGCTGAAAAGTAGGGGAATTCGAATAAATAATCTTCTGTTTTGGGCAAGAACCAATATGAAAGGAAAAATAAGGAATATACCAAGTTCTCGGGTCGAAAAGGCAAATATCGTGCAGATGAAATAGGAGATGAAGTTCTTGAAATTTATTTCTTCTTTCCACATCTTACATACAGCGTAAAGCGAGGCTGTTACAAAGAAGCAGAAAGTAATATCTGTAGAGAATTTGGTCCAATAAATTATAAACCCACCAAACGACCCAAAAGCCATCCGAAATATCCTTTCTACTTTTTTTTCCTCGAAAATTAGTGATACAAACTTTGAAAAAATAAGAATACATCCAAATCCAAAAAATGAAGACACCAAAACACCAGTTTCGAATAAATTAAGATGAAATAATCCAGAGATGATAGCTACTAAAAGAGGGTAAAAAATTCGAAATTGTGCTACAATTTCTGGTATATTCTCTGGAGTATTTCCAGATATTGTATTATCAAAGATTAATGATTTGAAATATTGTGCATATTCATAATAGAGATCATCAACACGGAGAGGACCATGAATCTGAATGAAAAATAGAGAAATAAACAATATAGCAATCCAATAAATTACTTCTCCAGCAATTATTAGATGATCCTTTTTTCTTTGAATTAAGGAGGTTATTGTTTCTTTTACTTTATCCTCATAAGAAATCAAAATCAATTTTCATCTCTTCTTGAATGATTTTTCACATTAAGAAATTGATTTTTTAAATACTTTTTCAACACTTTTTGTTGTTCTATTCCATTCATGATTATTCAAAACATATTCCCTAGCCATTTTTCCTATCTCTTTCCTCTGTTTTGGGTTTTGATGAAGGTACATCAATCTATTCATTCTCTCCTTATGTGTATTAGCTATATATCCAATGGAATTTTGTTGTAAAATATGCCTAGCTTCTCCAACACTTGTTGATATTACGGGAATTCCAACAGAAAAAGCTTCAAGCATTGCGTTGCTTAATCCTTCTCCGTCAGAAGTCAATAAGAAGATGTCTGATGCTTTTAAGAACATGTCAACATTTGATATAATCCCCAGAGGTTTACAAGAAGGTGGAATTGTCCCCAAACTACCCAGATCTTTTCTAGTTACCCCTATAATGATAAATTGAGCAGAAAAATCCTTCGAAAGAGACAATATTCGATCTAAACGCTTTTCCATCCTGAATTTTGCAACTGTGATAATAGTGAGCTTATCGGGGTCTATTCCTATACTTTCTCTTAAAATTCTCTTTTGTGAACTTGAAACAGGACAGAACTTCTTCGTGTCGACTCCATTATAGATTAATATACTTGATCTTGTTGAATCTATTTTTTTAATAGCGAGTACATCTTCATAGCAGTTTGCGATAATAGCTGTTGCGTTCATAATTTGAAATTTTAGGAATCTAAGCATTACTTGCGATACTACAACTGCCATAAAACCCATTTCATATAAAGTGATTAAAGGATCTTCAACATCAGGCCCAGAAGAGTGCAATACAACAGGGATTCTAAAAATTGTAGATAATATTGTAGCTGAGATACCTGGTGATACAAGGTTCTTCGCGTAAATTACATCCGGTCTAAATTTGATTGAATAAATGATCCCCCATATTAATGAGAATAGAATAAAAAATATCCCTCTAGTAAAACTTGTTTTTTCTTTAAGATTCGCCCCTCTTACAAAAAGATTCCTCGATGTTTGTTGAGTCTTTGAATATGTCAAAACAATTATGGTATGTTTTTTTGAAAGCCTCTTTAAAATATTATAAGACGCTATACTTCCTCCATTGATGATCGGTGGGAATGGAGTAATTGCTAGAATTCTAATTATGTTCACCTTGAAATTGTTTATCTATTATCAGAAGGAGCAGATTTTCTTCTTGAATTTAAATTCTTGCTAGAGTAAATTGATCTAATGTTATTATTTCATCATTCTAATATTTCTTTTTGTAATTAGGTTAAAAATATCGAGGTTTTTTAGTCACAAACATGAGGAATATCTTTTTAATTCTCTCAAAATATATTCAAAACAATTACTAAACTCATTCTTATGATTTTATTATCTTGGAAAGTTGAAATGAATGAAAATAGCTATAATCGGTACAATGGGTATTCCACCGAGCTATGGTGGGGCAGAAACAGCTGTAAATGAGATTTCAAGGCGGTTAATTAAAAGAGGGCATGAAGTCATTGTATATGGCTCAAAAAGGTTTTATAAACAATTTAAATCATCAGTTAATGGAATTGAAGTATATAATCTACCATTTTTCTATTTACGATGGATAGATTTTCCTATGCGGCGAATTTTATCAACTTTGCATGTACTAACTAAATCTGTTGATGTAGTTCATTTTTGGGGGATGGATGGTGCAACTTATTCATTATTTTTAAAAATGAAAGGTATACCTTCTGTGATTACGCTTGATGGGTTTGAATGGGAAAGAAGTAGTTATTCATCTATAATTAAATTTGTCTTACGTGGATATATTAGAATTCCGAAATATACAATAAATAATGTAGTCATCGATTCCATACCTGCTCATGCATATTACATTAATCAACTCAATATTCCAGCTCAATTCATACCTTATGGTGCTAATTTAAATACACAGCGTGGATACGATCCAGTACATAGAAAGTTAGGACTTAAACCTGATAATTATATTTTATTTGTTGGTCGCCTTGTTGATGAGAAAGGAGTTCATATACTTATTGAAGCATATTCAAAACTATCGAAGACTCTGGTTATTCCTCTAGTTATTGTTGGAGGTTCGAATTTTAGAAGTAGTTATATTACAAAACTTAAAACATTAGCATCTGAAAACGTAATTTTTACTGGTCCTATTTGGGGGAAAGAATGCAGTGCTTTGTTCAGAAATGCTAGATTGTATGTTTCCCCTTCATTTCTTGAGGGAACTTCTCCTGCTATTTTGGAATCTCTAGGATCTGGAAATTGTACAATAGTCTCTGATATTTCAATGAATAGATATGCTTTTGGAAACGCATGTATATATTTCAAATCTGGGGATGTTTCAGATTTATCCAAAAAAATCGAATGGGCCTTAACTAATGATGAGATATTGGAGAAATATCGCGATCTAGCAATTAACATAGTAAAAAAGAAATATTCTTGGGACAAGATTACAAGTCAATACGAAAGAATCTATATTAAGAGTTGCATAGCAGGTAATAAATAAGCTATAACAAGATTAATTACGTCAATGATGTCATTTAATCAAAACCAATATTTCCATCAGGGTGTTATTTTGAATAGACAAAAAATTATGATGTCTGTTGATATGGATGAATGGTATCATTGTCGATGGGCCACTGGTACTCCTACTTCAA
>JAUUVJ010000026.1 GCA_030589605.1 Candidatus Hodarchaeota archaeon
ACAATGGAGTTATTTATACCTAGATGCAGAGGATCAGGTTTTTGAAGTTAGGGAAGCTTCTCGATTAAAGGGAAAAGATACTTGGACAACAATTGATTATCTTAAAGAAAATACAAAGAAGGGGATGAAAGTTGCTTGTATTGGTCCAGCGGGGGAAAACCTCGGATTAATGGCTTGTATCATTAATGATAAGGGACATGCGTTAGGACGCGGTGGTCTTGGAGCAGTTATGGGATCTAAAAGATTAAAAGCTCTAATGATTAAGGGAAAGGATATTCCAAAGGATAATAGATTGAAAGAATTATCAGATCAGCTACATCTGTCAATAAGAAAAAATCCAGTAACAAAATCAGCTTTACCAGTGTTTGGAACACCAGTCTTAGTTAATTTAATAAATGAATTAGGTATGTTTCCTACCAGGAACTTTCAGGAAGGGAGGTTTGATGATGCGCCAGGTATTTCAGGAGAAAAATTGAAAGAATTATATATAATTAAGAAACATGCATGTGCTGGATGCAGTATTGCTTGTGGACATATCACTAAGGTCGGAGATGAAACAGAAGGTAAGGGGCCAGAATTCGAAACGATTTGGTCCTTTGGTTCTCAACTAGGGAATAATGATCTAGCATTGATATGCAGAATTAATAATCTATGTAATCAATTAGGTCTTGATACAATCTCAACAGGAAGTACTATAGGTTGCGCAATGGAATTATCAGAGAAACAAAAATTAAATGGTTTTCCAAAGTTTGGAGAGGTGAATTCATTACTTGAAATCATTAAAGATATTGCATATAAGAAGGGAATAGGCAAAGATCTCAGTGAGGGGTCAAAGAGATTTGCAGAGAAATACAATGCTCCTGAAGTTTCAATGAGTGTAAAATCTCTTGAAATTCCTGCGTATGACCCTAGAGGAGTACAAGGTCAAGGATTATCATATGCTACCTCAAATAGAGGAGGGTGTCATCTTCGGGCATATATGATAAGTACAGAGGTTCTTGGGAACCCTATACCAATGGATCGTTTTACTTCTGCTGGAAAAGCTGGTATTGTGAAAGTTTTCGAGGAGATATCAGCCCTTGTTGATTCATTGGTTCTGTGCCGTTTTTCTAGTTTTGCTCTATCAGCAATTGATTACGCTAGGTTATTATCAATAGTTAATGAAACTGAATATTCTGAATCTGACATCATGCAATTTGGGGAACGAATTTGGAATTTAGAGCGGTTATATAATCTGAAAGCTGGGTTCACTAGAAAAGATGATACTTTACCTAAGCGGTTATTAAATGAACCATTAAAAATAGGTAATTCTAGAGGAAAAGTAGCTAAACTTGATCAGATGCTTTCAGAATACTATAGAATAAGAGGTTGGAGTAACGAGGGGGAACCTTTAAATGAAAAATTGAAAGAATTAAACCTCATGTAGTAAACCAACGATAAATTTAAGGATAATGTAAGGATGGTACATTTCATTCGTGGATTTTCACACTTAACTGGTTATTCCTGTTCACAATGTCATATGAAATGTTGCGGTACAGAATATGATTTACCGATATTTCGGAATGAAAAACGGAGAATCATTCAAAAACTCCCATCTTGGGCAAATTTTGTGAAGTCTTCTAAAGGAAAGCACTGGATTTTAAGAGGAGACAGTTGTCCCTTTTTAAATGGAGAAGGCTTATGTATTTTACACGATATGTTGGAAAAACCTTTAATTTGTCAAATATATCCTCTAATTCTTTATAAAATAAAACAAGATTTAATTTTGACTTGGATTAACCCCTGCAGAGGGAATGGATTTCAATGGGTGTCTGAATCAAAAAATCGGGTAACTGATAATTATCTTGAGCAGATAATTGGAAAATCCACTCCCTATTTTAAAGAAAATATTGGAGCAGATATTGATAGAAACAACCCATATAGGTCTATTTCATTAGAAAGAATTGAGCTACAAATGAGTAGTATTCCAACATTAAAAGATGAAAATAATGATATTGTTACAAATAATTTTACTGAACTAAACCAATATAGTATATTTCAATCTCTAGTTATGAACCTCCAAAGTTCATCTTTCCATGAAGACGTCAATGATGTCATACAAGCTGTTTTCTATTGGTTATCTTGGAGTCCAGTAGGTCTTCAATTCTCATTCAAAAATTCAAGGTTAGTTTTTCAAGTTGCAGGAGCTTGGGTTGAACTTTGGGGGCGAGACTTACTTGAAGAATCGGATTTTTCAATTAAACGAGAGAGAATCTTACAACAATTGGGTTCTTTTTATGCTAGCTCAGTATTACCATCCTTTTGGAAACAAATGAAGGAAAAAGTAAAGGATCCACGATTGAAAAAGTTCTCAAAAAGTGTCTTTTTAGTACTACAAGGTGATAAATCCCAAAAAATTCTTCAAAAAGTGATATAAAAAATAAAAGAGTGAAACCAAAGAATGGTTGTTAATAAATTCTTCATGGTTTATAATCTTTAGGGAGGCCTACTTGTCTTATTAATACATCACTCAATTTATCGGATCTAGGTCTTGATTCGGAGAGAAAGTCTTCCAGATTCGTTTCCACCTGTTTTAAGACAATCCTTTCTTCAGCGTCGATATGCTTCTGAGTAATATGATATTCAAAGAATTTGCATAACAATCTTGGAGAAACGGTTATTTCGGTCACTTCTTGATCCTCTAAACTTCTTATTCTATGAATAGTATGTAAAACTCTTTCATCGAAAATATTGGCAGTAGGATGAATAATTGCAGTTAAATAGCTTCTTCCTTTAGTTATTTCATCTTCTTCCATCCAAATATCAGAACCTAACGCCCACATTTCATAATCAATACCCCAAATATGAGTAGCTTCTTTTTTATCGTTCAATTGTACTAGATAATTTCCAGCATTTATATCTGGATCATTCAACCATATATCGAAAGGTAGTAGAGAGTATCCATCATCGATTTGCCGAATATGCTCAAATGCAGCATCAAGGTCTTTGTAAGTATCAAGGAATTCATCTAAATTGATAGAATTGGGAATTTTTTCAGTGAGTAAAGCTAGAATCGTGGAGGGGTCGTTTTTATCACTTCGACTTGCAAGCAATTGTTCAAAATTGGCTGAGGTTTCCAATGTATAACCTTCTCTTTTTGAAAAGTCATAAAATTCATTTGCAGTTTCAGGACCTCCATCTTCCTCATCAAGGATTACTACATCACCAAGAGTAAGTGGGGATGATTTTTTGAGGACTAAATCAGAAATAGTTTGTGAACAAACAACGATAACATTGGGTACATTAAGTTTTAATCTCTGTCCAAGGCGAGAAGCAGTAAGTTCATTCAAAACTCGCCAAAGATGCATTCTATGTCGACTTTCCTCGGGAGAATCTTGAATATCTACTTCAAGATCCGATATCTTTTCTTCTTCAAAATCGATTATCTTAGAAAACGTTTTTAAAAGCCAGTCTTTACCTTGTTTATCTACAAGTATAATGGCTTTACCATGTTGTCCAGCTGCCGTCATGGTCTTTTTTGTTATCCGAAATCGGTTAATAACGGCTTTTTTTTCCTGAGTTTCAAAAATAACTAAATCCCATTTCTTTTTTTTACTCATAATTATAACAACCGTGGAATGAAGAATGGAAAAAATATTGATACTAGGATTAAAAAGTTTAGCTTACTCGGGTACCATTTGGGACTTGTATATCTGAGATTATAAGTCCTAGTTTTTCTCCTTCGACAGCTGCTAATAACATTCCTTCAGAACGAACCCCACGAATGGTAGCTGGTTCAAGATTGACAACTACAGTGATTTTTTGACCAATAAGATCATTACTTTTACGATAGGGGGCTATACCAGCAACTAACTGACGTTCACCGATTTCTGATCCGAGATCAACTCGTAATTTCAACAATTTGTTTGCTTTAGGAATATTTTCCGCAGAAACAATCGTTCCTATACGGATATCTAGCTTTTGGAAATCTTCGAAAGGAATAATTTTAGATTCTTGATCAGACATATTTTTTTCCTCTTTTGAATCATTCGATTTTGTTTTCATCAATTTTAGTAATTTTTTTTGAAGTTCTTTGATATCAATCTTTGAAAATAATGGCTTTGATTCGTTAACAACAAGTCCTGGTTGGATGATTAACTTACCTGCTTCATCTAATTTCTGTTCTGCAGCTGATCCTTCTAAATTGAGTGTTTTCCATATTTTTTCACTAGTTTCAGGAATGATAGGAGAAAAAACAATCGCAAGAGTACGAAGAGATTGGGAACACAGTGATAAAATGGTTTCAACGGCAGATTGATCGCTATCTATCAATTTCCATGGTTCTTTTGCGCTAAGATACGTATTGGCAGAGCGAGCAAAATCAATCATAGTGCTAACAGCCTTTTTATATTCAAAGCGATCGAAATAATCAGCTACATTCTCAGAAACATCATGGATAGTCGAAACAAAATCTCGGTCGATATCATCAAGCCGATGACATTCAGGAATCTTACCATCAAAATATTTGTGTAAAAGAACAAAAATCCGATGAATATAGTTACCAAGAACATCGTTAAGATCATTATTTATTCGTTGTTCAAAATCTTGCCATGTGAAATTGGTATCTTTTACTTCAGGTCTTGTTGCTGCAATAAAGTAACGCCAATAATCAGTTGGTAAAAGTTCAGCTGCATCGTCAATGTAAATACCAATACCTTGGGATTTACTGAATTTTAATTCATTAAAAAGAATAAATTCAGTGGTACTAACATTGTATGGTAAAACAAAAGGTTTTCCATAACTTTCTTCAGCCCCAAGGAGTAAGCCAGGTAAAAGTAAGGTGTGAAAGAAGATATTATCCTTTCCAATGAAGAAGATAGTCTTGGTTTCTTGGTTTAACCAATATTTTTCCCAAAACTTGGAGTCATTATGCAATTCCATCCCTAATTCAGCTGAAGCAGATACATAACCTAATACAGCTTCTAACCATACATAAATAGATTTTCCTTTAGCTCCAGCAATAGCTTTATCTGCAGGAATACCCCAATCAAGATCACGAGTCAATGTTCGGGGTTGTAATCCATCTTCTAGAATATGATTGGAAAACTTTCGAGCATTTTCAGGTAATTGTTTATTTTGACGAATATAGGTAGAAAGTTTTTCCTGAAAAGCACTAAAGTCATAATACCATTGTTTCGTTGTCTTAGTAACAGGGGGTTTACCACAAATTTTACATACAGGGTCAATTAGTTCTACAGGGCTTAGCGGTTTACCACAATTAGGAGCATCACACTGATCTCCTCTAGCCCCTGAAGTATTACAATGAGGACATGTGCCTTCAACAAATCTATCGGGAAGAAAGCGTTTATCGTGTTCACAATATAGCTGTTCAACCTCTTTAGCAAAAATATAGCCATTTTTATGGCATTTGTGGTAAAAATCTTGTACCCATTGGTAATGAAAGGGATTGGCTGTTTTAGAATAATTCAAATCGATATTCCATTTGGTTAATAATTTAAGAATATTGTTATGATTCCTTTCGACTAGTTGTTTTGGAGTAATCCCTTCTTGCATGGCAGCAACTTCAATCGGTGTACCATGACAATCAGAACCAGTTGCAGAAATCACATCCGCACCACGAAGTTTCAAATAACGGACATAAATATCTGCTCCTAATAGTTGTAACACAGTACCAAGATGCGGTGCTGGTGCGTTGACATAAGGCCACGCAGGACATATCACATATTTTTGATGAGTTAAATCTTCCATGAAGAACTTCTCCTGTAAGTTGTATGTCAATTGAGCTAGGAGTGATAGTTTTATCGAAATAATATATACAATTTTGAGGAATAGAGGGATGCTTTAGAAGAAGAGAAAAATCACTTTGAGTAACCCATTTGGCAATCCCACACTGTTTATCGTCTCAAATATCGCTTATAGACTAATCTTTAAAAGATTTTGTATGTGTAAAAGAAAAGAAGTTAAGCCAACTTATTAGAGAAAATACTGATCACGATAATGATGATATCCTCATATCATTATTAATATTCGATGTAATTATAATTGAATGATAAAATGATCAAAATTCAATGAGGAATAGTTTGAAATCTCAATATTTCGATACCAGTAAAGAAAACATTTTAAAGGAAAGAAGATAATGATTAAAATGACAGATAGATAATGATATGAGTCTAACTGACTAAAAAAATAAGAAATGGTCTGGAGAGTTGTCAGAGTGGGAAGTTTCTTCTCGGAAGTAGATGAAAAGAAATAAACCCTATTGAGACAAAAAGAAAGTTACCATTATCTTGAATAAATGCATACATTGGAGTGTTTGCGGAATGGAAGAATCCTTTTCTTAATCTCGCAATCACTCCCTCCCTCCCCCCTCAAAAATAAGTTTTTAGTATTCTTTTTACTGCTTTTTCTCTACAATGAACTATATTTTAGATTCCCCTCTGTTACTAGTAATTTTCACTAGCTGAATTCTTGATTAGAATATTATCAAAAATATTACTTGGTTAATGGAATCAAGAAATCATATATTATATTCCCATAATTCTAGATTAATAACAAAAATTAATAAAAAAGTATGCTGGGATTTAATAATGACTTTTGACATTAAATTGAAAGTGATAAAGCAAGAAGGAACCTGTGTTGCGGGACATGAAATAGGAGATGAAGTTTTAATAGCTTTTACCAAAAATAAAATTGAAGGAAAAATCTGCCTCCATGCTCTATACTCCATTCTACCTAAAGTATTTGCAATGGCATATGGAGCCGAATTTCCTTGGTTAAAAGATCCAGATGTGAGTACGCATGCATGTCCAGATGCATGGAATCCTTTAGTTTATGAAGTGAGTCGAATTAAACCATAATCAAATGAACAAAGAATTGAAAATAATATTCAATTCCTTTTTTCCATAATTGCGTTGTTAAACTTGATTAAAGAATAAATTCGTAAAATGACGGCTAAAAGTTTTTCAATAAAGAATTTTAACTTCTGTAATTAACCTGAAATGAAATCTAATTACGATTTTGGCTGTTTATTCATTTCTGATGCTACAATCAGAGTCGCAGCAATATCATCTACAGATTCAGAAAGTGCTCGGTAAGTATCCAGTTTTTCGGACATAGTAATTTTCATTGCTTTAAAAACAGCGTATTGTCTATCCATTGAATATTTTGAGTATACACTTGCCATTGCGAGCAATGAAGCAATTCTAGCCGTTTTTTTGGCGTCTTTCTTATACTGCTTGTTGTCAGCTCTCATTATTTCTTGAAGTTTGACAAATCGCTCAAATATATCTAGGTAAGCCTCAGACATTTTCTTGATCCTCTTTTATTTATTATTGGCCAATCGTGTAGGAAATACTGAAATCTACTGAATAATTCATGAAAAAAAGGTACTTATTCAAAAGTTTTTCATTTCCGAGTTCTCGATTTTAGATATTGATAAAATTTTTTATATTGTCATAATATACACATATTAATATAAATGACTCTGATATTCTTTCAATCATTGAGAAGAATTTATTATTCAATTTTATTCCAATAATAATGGAATATGAATTTCTAATCACTTGAAATTGCTATAAAGAATGTTTTATCAAGCAAATAATGCTGGAAGTCCACATGCTCACTGAAGAAGAATGGTTAGATCGTTTAGCAATTGAAGCACAAGAATTGTCTCAAGAACAACCAACTTTTCGTACAGTAAATAATGATTTGACTCACTGGAGAGGTGAAATACTAGGATCAGGCCCTTATGAGGGTGGGGTTTTTTTTATCGAGATCAAAATACCTCGAAAGTACCCCTTCGAACCACCAAAAATTCTCTTCCGGACCCCAATCTGGCACGTAAATATCTTCAAAGAGAAAGTATGTGTTGGTATTTTAGGGAAAGAGTGGAGTCCAGCTTACAGTCTAGTTCAAATTGTAGAAACAATCCGATTCTTATTAAATAGCCCTAATCCTGATGATCCTTTAAACGCAACGGCGTCTAGGCAGTGGAAAAAAGATCGTGTTCAATTTATGAATCAATTAAAAGAGTATGTAAATAAATATGCTCATTGGAATCAAGAATATTAGTAAAACTTTATCTACACTCTTTTATATTGGCTCATTTAATTTTAAATATTCTATACTCCTCTATGAATCTCTCTCTTGACTGTGTACTTTGGAGGATGTTCTAGTCTGGCAAAAACGCGTTCAGCTCTTACAACTTTTTTTAGTGCATCTAACCAATCAATATCATCTTCAGATTCAAGTCCCCATACGAATAAAGCCTTTTTATAACCTGTTTCTTCATAGAGGAGGCTACTTTTGATAGCTCGAACTAACGCATCCCATCCTGGGGTATCTGGCTCTGGATACATTGGAGAGTAAGGCATGATATGATAAATCACATATCCACATATTTCAATGATTTTGTCAATATTGATTCCAAAGTGTCGAATAAATCCATCGTTCCATTCAGTTTCAGGATCAACTGGAATAATCATACCTATATCAATATCTGGACGCTCACCTTTAGCCATCTCAACTGTTTCTTGAAAAGCGGTAGTTATCAAATTAGCTCGCCAATCTTCGAACATTCGTTGAATATGAGGAGCTTTTTGAAGATCAAGATATGTGGTATCGAGACTAACTCCAGAAATTTCAGAAAATTTCCGAATTGCTCTCTTGGAAAAAGAATATTCTTGTCTCGGAAATAGGAATTCTTGGAAAAGTAAGGATTGAATTGGTTGACGTGAGACTTCACTTGAAATGTGAGTAAGATGTTTCCAATACCCCTCCATTGAGGGATCAACATAATCAGTCACAGCTGAGCCATCTGTTCGACCTATTGAATAATTTGGATCTGCTCCTAAATAAGAATCACCAAATGCATAAGCAATAGCATGAGTTTTCAATCCTAAGTCATTAGCGAGTTCCGTAAAATCTGTGAAAAAGCTTTCATAGGATCGGTCACTGGGTGCTGCGCCACTTCGATAAGTTACTAATCCATCCTCCTTTTTACAAACCAGGCAAACTTCTTCGATGGTTCCGCCATATTCAGCTAAAAATGCATTTGCACCTTTTTCTGCTGGTGAATTTGGAGCTGTTGGATCAATAACTGGGATATAATTGTGTTCTATTAATTCATCAAGTCTCAATTATTATTACTTCCTCGACAAATACAATCACTATAACAGTTTTTTTCATTATTGATTTTTAAGAATATTCCTTTTTCAATCAAACTTCACTAATAAACGACAATATACCTCCTCCACCGAAAAGCATTAAAAATCTATTGAGTATCAAAAATATAAGAAATTATAAATTGTACAAATAAAGGTGAGATTGAATGACTAAAGTAACAGAATGGGCTAATAATATATTTAGGGTAGAAGATGATATAGGTAAAGGAGGGGAAGAATATGCTAGTTATCTTATATTGGGGGATGATAAAATTGCTATAGTAGACATTCCTTCTCGATCAATTGGTAAAAAAATCATATCTTTTGTTAAAAAGAACGGAAGAGATCTTAATGATATCAAATACCTAATTTTAACTCATACTCATCCTGATCACTGGGCCGGTTTAAGTGCTCTGAAGAAAATTCAACCTCAAATTGTTATTCATGAATCAGGTAAACCTGCTTTAACGGAAACTAAAAAGTTTATTTTCGAAAAACAGTTCACTAGTGTCTCTAAATTTGGGTTAGCGATGAAGTCATCATTATTTTCGAAAATCAAGAAGGTTGATGAGGATTCAATATTTACATTTACTGATAGTGAATCTATAGATTTAGGGGGTGAACAGCTCCTTTTGCAACATACTGGAGGACACTCTGGAGATTCGATTTTAATACAAGCATATAGAGGTCAATGTACTTTCATTGGTGATGAAGCGAATATATATCCAGACCAACCAGCGTCCTTTTATATAGATTCGACAGGAAGTTCTTCACGACGTTTAAAGCTAATTAATTTATTATCAAATCTTAATACTGAGGTGATTTGTCCTGCTCATCAAAGTCCTGTTCCAAAACCAACAGATATGTATCTGAACAATCTCCAATTTGAGCATAAACATACAAAAGATACGATTTATGACCTCCTAGTCAGTGCAGGACAAGCTAAGACCTTTTACTTGGGTGAAGAATACCAAAAAATAATAGGAATTTCTTGGAAGACTCCGTTCAAAGAATTAGGTGTTGCAGAAATGACAGCTGAAGCTTTTCTTAATGAAATGAAGAAAGAAGGAATAGCTGAATATGAATCACATACACAGCGATGGAGTGCAGATGTATAAAGATTTGAACTAAGATAATTCACCTTAACTGTTTAAAAGAATATACAAAAGATTACAAGACACTTTCTCGCTTTATTTTGTTTTGTTATCTTTTAAAAAATACTAATCATAAAAAGAACGTAAATCATCGTTATTCAGCAAACCAGGCTGAATTTTCTGTTATATCAATATCAATCGATAACCACTTATCATCTGGATTTTCTAATCGTAATTCATAAAGCAATCTTATGTACATAAAAACTTCAGGATCATAAAGATATATTTCCCATGTATTCGCTTTTATGATTTTAAATTCTTGAATACCACTATCAATGATGTTCCCTTTTGAATCCTCCAATTTTATAATTTCACCTTTGATTGAGGTGAAGCTACTATTTATTTTTTCAGCAATTATTGAAAAAATATCATCTAAATCAACTGTTTTAGTTGGAAAAATATTCCAAGTTACTGTTGTATTTTGATTTCGCTTTGCAATCTTAACGGGTAAAGTTTGTAAGCGATTTGAAAACTTTGAATTGATAAACCTCTCTATTTCTAGAATTAATTTATCTATGATACTAATGGTTGGAATTGATGGCAAACTATTTCCACTTTTCTCTACAATACGGACAGAAATTCTTCTTAGCAAGCCAACGGGCTACATGAACCTGATGACCTTTTTGTTTACAATGAGGGCACTCCATAACTGAGTCATCAATACCAATAGGTTTCCAACAGATCATACACTTTGCTGGTTTCACAAATGGATCCCATTCATCAATAGTTTTTGAGATTAATGTGATTTCTGGTGATTCAAATGCATTCGGAGTTTCAAGAAAAGGGATTTTGATGTGATAACCTACAGAGGAGCCTTGATTAACGTGTTTTGGCTTAAAAAGTATTTTTTTTCTATGAAGCTTCAGTTTATCATTCATTTTTTACTATCCTGTCCTGAATTTGCCCTAGGATACTTGATAATTCTTCTTTTAATGTAAGTAAATCAGCTGTGGAGACGATTTGCTGCTTCTTAGCTAATTCTTGAGATTTTTTTTGCTGTGATTCAAATTTCGCTAAATAAGTGATAAGATTAGCTAAAGACTCCCCAATAGAGCTGGTTTTTTGATTGGACTTTGATATACTCTCGTTGATTTCGTTTAATGTCTGATTAACTTGGGCTAAATGTTGATCTAAGGACGTAATTTCTTTATAAACAGAGTTTATCGCTGTTTGAAGTCCTTTTATTGTTACAACATCCCCTTTTGGTGTTTTAAGGGTTTCTATCTCAACATCTCTAGGTTTTTGTTGCATAGTCTTTCACGTAAATCCTTATGAGATTCTCTTTCAAAAAGATAATCTTTAGTTCCAAGAATTTATAGGATTGTGAGATAAATCTCACCAATATCCCTTTTTAAGCAACTATTCGTTTCGAATCTCTTATATACTTCTATTCTCAGATAAAGTATTTGAAACATGATATTTAGTAATCAGAGAAATAGAATACCATCTTTCATTAATTACAGATCATAAAGAAAGGATAAGCAACATGTTCCGATCACATCGCTCTTCAAAAGATGTCTATTCTGTTGTGCTACTAGGAACATCTGGTGTGGGGAAATCTACTATTGCATTTTATCTAGAACACGGGTACCCACCACCACGAAGTATCAGGCCAACAATTGCGTTTGGAATAAGTCATGTAGTATTCGGGAAAGAGTTAGTAGGAATGATCGATGTAGGAGGACAACGAAGATTTCTAGATATGCGTTATCACGAACGTTTTGTAAGAACAGCAGATGGATTGATTTTCATTATAGATAGTTCAAGAAATAACTTCAAATATGATGAACAATGGTTAGAAGATGCACTAAAATTGATTTCAACCGAGGTACCAATTTTAGTGATAGCAAATAAGCAGGATTTACCTGGTGCTCTTCCCCCAACTCTTTTAGAAAAACATTTCATTAGTCGTTCTTTGAACTCTTATGATTATAAGATATTTGGTACCGTAGCTGCCGATCCTGGAGGAGTAAGAAGTGGAGAGAATATTGAAATCGCGTTTACTCATCTTATTAGTAAAATGAGAGCAAAACGTCAAGTAATTATTAAGCAAAAGCACGTAAAAGCGTGATTGAATTCTGTGATATGAATTTCAAGAATTAAAATGTCAGATTTTTCATAGCAAGTGGAGAAGGATCGAAAAAAGCTATAAAGCTCAAGCCGAACTATTACTCAAATTTCAAATGAATTGTTTTTTAAACCAGTTCCACAGAGATTCTAACAGAGAAATTTGCGTTTTAAGATCAATTTGGTTTAAGATTAACTACATTTCGTTTCAAAATCATTACTACTTAATTGTGTGGAGTAAATATTGTTCGAAAAAGTACGTGTGACAACAGGAATCCCATACCTAGACGCTTTGACTCAAGGAGGGTTTATTAAGGGTACTACAAATTTAGTACAAGGTCCTGCAGGTGCTGGGAAGACAATTTGTGGATTACACTTTTTACTCGAGGGTGCACATCGAAATGAGAACGGATTATTAGTCGCCATGCAAGAACCACCTTGGGCTATAAAGCGTGATGCGAGTAATTTTTCATTTTTTGATCATAATTACTTTGTTGAACCTGAGAAAGTCATAATGTTAGATTTTACTCCTTCTGGATGGGAATTGTGGGATCCTGATAGTTTAACATATGCTGAGGAATCTGAAATGATAATAGAAGCAGAAGGAGTCCCTTATGACGAAACTTCTCTGCCTACTTTTCTTCATAAAGTATTCTACCACATTAGTCAGGTTATAGAGGAGAAAAAAATTGAACGAATTGTCATAGATCCTCTGGCTGCTTTTAGATTTTATGATTATGGAAATGATTATGGATTTCTTCGAAAGCTCACTACAGGGTTTCTATCAAATATAGCTGCACTAAATGTTACTACTTTAGCTATCTCGGAACTATCAAGTAGTAATGATCATTCTCTATTTGGAGAGGAGTATATTGCAGATTCAATATTTCATTTAGACATGCTTTCAGTACGAGGAGAATTATTACGTATTTTACGAATTAGTAAAATGAGGGGTACAAATCATACGACTAAAACTCTAAGATATGAAATTACTTCAGACGGAATTAGCTTTCTAGAAGAGGAAGAGGACTAAAGGAGATGAAATCATCAGATTCGTATTCCTCATTCGCTAAATTTTAAAAATAGATATTTCTTAAGAAGATAAAGTAGGTATACTGAAGGAGATTAAAATGCAGATTAATGTTGTACAAGCTATCGGGGGCGGAGAAATAAGCTTAACAGTTGATAAACATGATTCTATCGCTGCTATTAAAGAAAAAGTCGCTCGTGAAAAAAATATACCTCCACGGTCAGTGATTCTTGTTTTTCAGGGAAAGCAATTGGATGAAAGTGAAACACTGAAATCAGCTGGCATAGAAGACATGGATAAACTTTATATGATTACGAGGACAACTGGGGGCTAAAAGTAGATTAAGTTTTTAAACAACAGTCTAACTTTATAATCTATGAGCGATCAGCGGTATGTTCGTCAACTATTAATTGAAAATTGGGATCAAAACAAACTTAATGAAAGTACAGCTACAATAATAGGTCTTGGTGCGTTAGGAACCGTTGCTGCTGCTTCATTAGCCATGGCGGGAGTAAGTACTCTTATACTAGTGGATTATGATACAATAGAAATGAGTAATTTGAATAGACAGTTGTTTTACCGCCCTTTAGACGTTGGAAGTACGAAAGTTGAAATTTGTGAAAAAATTCTCAAAAATATCAATCCAAATATTGATATAAAGCCATTTAATAGGCATATTGAGAAAGTTCCACATCATGAGTTAGAAAGTTCGACAGTTATTCTTGAGGGTTTAGATACATTTCAAACAAGAAGATGGGTTAATTCTTTTTGTGCTGCGAAAAAAGTTCCACTAGTTTCAGGAGGAATGTATAGTTTTCTAGGAAATATTCAGGTAATCATACCGGAAAAAAGTCCTTGTTTAGAATGTCAATCACTTATTCCAGAGGAAGAGCTTCAAAAAGCATGTACACCTTTTGGAGAAATTAGAAAAAAAGAACGTAGTCAAGAAATTCAGGATGAAATTATACCTTCTGTCTCAAGTGTTTCGTTTGTAATAGGTGGATTAATGGCTCAAGAAGCATTAAAAATTATTATGAAATTACCACCATTAAAAGAATATTTATTTTGGGATGGCAGAGCTGGAATATTTACTTCAGTTCCATTAAAACGTCGTGATGACTGTATTGTGTGTTCTCCAAAGTTTAAATTGAAAGCAATTCTCATTCGCTCACCAAAAGATCAATCTATCAAAGATTTTGGAACTCAATTACGCTACTCTTTCAATTTAAGCTCAGATATGTTTATGCTTTACAAAACAAAGAAACTTAGCCTATCAAAGAAAAGAGTTGGAAAAGTTTTTTCTGAGGACGCAATATTTAGAGTTATTGATCCATCTCTATCGTTTCCTTTGAAATTTCAAATTTTATTGGATTAAGAGTAAGATCTATTTGGAATGAAGCTAGTTTCTTTATTTTTTGTTTATTTTCACAAGTTTGAATCCAATCTAAAACAATACTGGAAGTGCTGCTGGTAATACAAACAGAACGATATAAAACAGGATTACAGCAGCTCCAATTCCATAGGAAAAATATTCATTCAGTAAATGAGCTTTATGAATGCCATTTCCACAGTGGTAAACTACTAATACAAAAAATGGTAAATAGAAAAGATCAAATAAAGCAAAACTTTCCCAAGTTGTTGTTGTAATTGTGTTAATTGGTGGGCCTATAACTATAATTATGATATTTATTAGAAAAGACCCAGTGATAAGTGGTCCGAGAGAGTAACCGACAATCCCGAGGGTATCACGATAACCAGCTTTACCTCCAAGAGTTTTTGCAATTAACCAAATGACTATGCTTATCATTACCCAACTAAATAAAGCTAATAGGATCATAGCAAAAGCTATAAACCAAGGTGCAATTAAAAGATACGGAATTTGTATTAAATACCATGAATCATCAGCTCTTTTTAAGACTAGAACAGGGAGGCGCATGGAATAGGCAACTGAGAGAAAATAGAGGGTAATGAATGCACCTAATCGGTCAGGATTCACACCAATTTCACCAAAAAGGCGTTTACTTTTACGTGGATCGTAGAGACTGCGCCAAATTCTAGATAATTTTTCTCGAAAGGTTATCCGTACACGATAAGTTGCACGGACTATTTTAGTGAGATCATATCCACAATATGGGCAAAGTATATAGCCTGCAGGACTTCTTTCGCTGCAGTTAGGACATACATGTGATTCTGACTCGCTCATTTACACTATCCTCATTTTTCCACCGTAGAGTGGTTCATTGGTAAAAAAAAATTGTAAGCCCAATTCGTTTGATCAATGCTCTGATTGAAGTGCCCATTTGTCATCTTAAGGGATTATTAAGTTTACGTAATTATTCTTCATTACTGTTATTCTTAACTATTTTGGAATTTACAAATCTATTACTTAAATACATAACCAAAGTTGTTGTTAAAAAAGGTTAAGATAAATAATTATTTCAGCTAAATCGTAAATAATCAAGTTTCTATAAGAATTACCCTTCAACTTTGAACGCAACCCCGTTTATATAGTTTATAACGTCATAAAATCACAGAACTCTTACTTCTTTAGTGAATTTTTCAAGATAGATCAAAAAAAGGAGGGGAAACTAGCTTTAAAATTAAGAAGAATAGTTTATTTCAATCCAATAAGTGATAAACTATGTCTGATTTCATTTTAAGTTCAATAGGTGAAGAATTACTCAAAATAATACAAGGATTCGCAAACCCTTTCTTTGACCTCTATTTTGGAGTATTAACATC
>JAUUVJ010000329.1 GCA_030589605.1 Candidatus Hodarchaeota archaeon
AATGTCGTTTGATAAAATGCTTGTTCTACCCAATCCAAGAACCGAAGAAAGTTTAACCCTACCTGTAGTTTTGTTTTTCGCTGACCTACTACAGGCTTAAGTTCTTTTTCACTTACTTCCGCTCGTATCTGTTCAGCCTTTCGTACTACTTCATATATTGAATTGCCATTAACCTTGATTGTCCGTATTTTAGGACCGATATTAAATGCCTGATAGAGCGCCAACCAATCATTCAAATTATCGGTATTCATACTCATTTCTATTCGTAATTGGTCTTTGGAGAATGTTGAATGTCTTTTCATAAAGTCTACCATCGCCCAGCCGATTTCTATCTGCTTTCGTCTTGTGGTCGGCATTTTAGTATCCACTGGAATAGAAGTGATTGATTTTCTTCATATTTCTGTAAACGTATTCAACCATTCTTTTAATGATTGTATGACTTTTTCACTAGCTACTAGGTGTTCATAAGCTATCTCTGTCTTAAAATTCCGTCTATTATTGTGAATGACCTGATTTCTGCAATTGAGTATCTTTTCCACCTGTCCACTTTCTTCTATTGACCAAGCGCACTTTTGTGTTAAAAGATAGATTAAGCGTCCAATCAGTTTTCCTTCTTTAAACATTCTTTTTTCATATTTATTATACAGTTTTTGTTCACATCTCGAGGTTAAACTTTCAAAGATAATCCCAATTTCAACATACATAAGATGGTACTCTGTTGTTAAATAATGATGTTTTGCTTCAATTAGGTAGATATCTTCTAATGAAAGACTCACTCCATTTGAATATCTTGTCTCTAACTCTTCTTTTACAGCTTTATCTTCTTTATAGGCTAGTGATTTCTTATCTCTTCCCCAACTTGCTGACATACTTACTGATTTCTCTGTTTTTATATTGAAACTAATGAAATGATCAGTAGATATTGCATTCCACCAGTATTTTTGAGTAACATGCAAATATTGGTATTGGTAATCATTGAGTACCGAAACAATCTTCTTTCGTAATTCTTTACCACCTTCTTGTGTTAATGATCCATATGAACTAGGAACTTGAATTGATATAGTGCTTATCCCACTATAGATTTCTTTCGGCCCTTGAATGGTAATTGTTCCTTGACCTCCTCCAGTTATTGTTAATTTATCCCCAATTGTGATCTGTTGTTGGTTTCCTATTAATACTAAACCTGTGAGAATTTGCTGTAATTTTGGTATTCTTTCATGCTTTATACTAATAATAAACTCTTCGTTATCGTATTTGAAGTTGTAAGTGCCTTTTGGTTGTATAATGTAGGGTAATGTAAATTCTAGAGTTATATTGTGATTCATCCTTTATTCATCTTCGTCTATTATTTAGTGAGGTTTCCCACCTGCACGTATTGATGTGGCCATTCCCCGTAACAACCCCGCAGCTTCTTCGATTTTTTGGAGTTCTTGTGCTTTATCTTGTGCGTCGTTTAATTCTATCCAAAGATCATGTTCTACTGTGTGTGCAGCTAACAATTTATTTGCCAGTTCTTGTACATTAGTCACCATTTTATCAGAAATCACATTTGGCATGTTTTCCGCATGATGTTCTAACTCTTTACACTTCCCATGAGGTACTATATCTTGTTGAAGACTATCGTGAACCGCTTGTAATACCCCGCTAACGTCTTTTAAATAATCTGCTATCTCTATTCGCTCTTTTCGGTTCGCCTCCGAGAGTTTATTTTTAAACCTAAATAGCGTTTTCGCTACATACGCGATATTTTGTACAATATTAACCATTCTTCCACCATCCTGTTTTCAAATCGTTCTAGCCTTTTTTCTAGACCTTTATTTTAGATTTTTCTAAGCTTTTAAGCTCTTTCTTTTTTTCGAATATATATAGAATCGCTTCCAATCTAGTTTGAATGTTTTTATCCATCTTTTAATGATCTTGAGGTGTCAAGATGTTAGTTAATCCATCTATTATTCAACAAACGATAGCTTTTCTTAATTATAATGGGCCATTAAATGAAAATTGGAATGAAATTACAAGAAAAGACAACTAACTAATCACTCAGAATACCATTGCTAGTGTTGAGCTCAGATCGGGTTGTATCTCAGAAAAGTACCTATTTTACCATTATATGAAAGAAGGTTTTCTTGTTAATCTCTCGTCTGCTTTTAAACAATCCTATTTTCGGGTAAGATACTTTAATTATGACGATGCGAAGTATTGGCCTTAAAAAATGGGTTTTCTTCTTATCAATGCTATTCAATATTGATATTCATTCAATCTATTTCATTCGAAATTGGCTTATCTCTTCAACAAGATTGAAAAGTATCATTGGAAAATCAACCATCAAATGTTCTATTCGGAGTGAGATGAATGATAAGCGATCGAAATTGTTTTTTCAGAGATACACAATGTATGTTTAATTCCACAAATCCCGATAATGGGAAAACAGCATTTATCATTGGATCAGCTGCCCCTGATTTTTCTAATGAAAGGGATCTTATTAAAAATCTTCTAATCAAATATGAATATTATCCCTATTTCGCACCTGATATAACTGAATTAGGTGCTGAGATTTTTTGTCAAAAGATTTGTCGCAATATTTTATATTCTGAATTTTGTGTTGTTTTCCTAAATAGTCCTTCAAATAAACTGATTTCCCAATTTCCACCTGAAGAAGATGTGAGGACTTACTTCCCTGATTTCCCAGATTACAAGTCAATTCTTTATCCTAGTCCCAATGTTTGGTTTGAATATGGTTTATTAATCGGTTTAAGAAGTCGAAAGAATATAATTCCGATTTTTAAGAGAAATACCTCTGAATCTCGTGCATTTGATATTCAAGGACTAGACACTATATCATTCACTAATTTAAATGATTTATCCTCTCAATTGGACCGAGTTCTCTCATCTACCGAATGGGATAAAGATTTTAGTGTTCATCTCACTCAACAGGGGATACAGAATTACCTTCAAGATCTTTTTCGATCTCATACTCCACTTAGATTAAATTCAATTTTCTCAGAGCTTATTTCATTTATTCCAGAGTTTATTACCCTAATTGATCAAGATAGATTGATTGATTTTGAAGAGCATTTAAATATTTTAAATTGGTTATTTGAACAATATGACAAACGCGTTTCTCCTAATACTGAAGTCTTAGCTGATGCAGTATACCTTTTTTTGGTCGCTCTTGGTTCGATTATCATTGAATTGCAGAAATGGAAATTCCTTTCTCCACTTCTTAACTTAAAGTATTATAATGAACAATCGGGAACTCATTTCTATATTTTTCAGCATGAAAAGATTAGGGGCGCAAATAGATTTCGGGAGTTAATTGATAAATTCTTACAGGACTATATAAACCAATTTGAAGTGTTTAGTCAATATTCTAATTTATTTCATCACTTTCATTTGCTCAATTTGCTTTTTGCGTTTTTTCTCAACACGAAAAGCACATCAAAACATACTGTGGCTTTTTTTATGTATTCTTCTGCTCAGTCGTTTCGCTGGTTTTTTGATCTGGTATTTATCCAACATGAAATTCATATTATTGAGAATATCTTCGATAGACAATATTTGAAATTATTTGCTAACTTTATTCGAAGGAACCCTTATGCTAAACGGATGGAATCTAATACTTGGGTGAATTTCAATCCTGAGAGAGATTTTGAAGGACAATTATATGATAGGATTTGCCAATCATCAAGTTGAAAAAGACTGATTTTTTTGGAAACCATTATTTCCATCCAAGAATCAAAGTAAAATAACATTAAATATAAATTAGGTACTGTATTTAATACAACTAAAGGCTCAGTTGTGATTTATTGCTTAATATAAAAAAAATTTCTCAAGAACTCCACACTATGAAGGAAAAAAGACTTTTCCTTACTCTAAAGAAAATTGTCCATGAATCTGAAAATGTAGAATTTAAGGAATATTTCAAAGTTAAAGGAGATTTATGGAGAGAAACAACTGATAAAATTGCGGCATATCTTGCTGGACTAGGAAACGCAGGCGGAGGTATTCTATTTCTCGGAATTCCTGTTAACGCGAAAGGTAATTTTGATGAAAAAAGATGGAATACAGAAAAGCCAATTGAAGAAATTAATTATGATAGGATATGTCAGCTTCTTCAAAATAAAATTCCAAAAAAGTTCTACAACGATCTTAAGATTAAATTAATTACTAGTGAGATTCATAAAGGTTATTGTCGAATAGTAATAATAGTACCTCCCCAATACGGATTAATATATTTAGAATTTAAGAATTTGGAATTAAGAAGGGAGCTAAAAAACAGAAATATCAATATTGAATTAAACAACTTAACTCCAATATTTATACCTTTAAAGACAAAAACTTCTCTAAAGAATTATCCATTGAAGGATTATATAATTAAATCCTCCCCTTTCTTGAGTAAAAAGTCAATTTCAACATTTAGTGATAAATTACAACTTCTGAAAGTTCATATTGATCAGGTGATAAAAATTGAAAGGTTGATTTCAATAGAGGATGTAAAGATATTTTGTTTAGAAGTTACAAAAATTGCTAAGAATAATAAAGAATGTATAAATCTTGTAAGTAAGCTCTTAGAAGATCAAGAATACATAATCCAATATCCTGTTACGGAATCACTTAGTCTTAATGATGACGAAAATGAAACCACTAAACAAAATTATCATTTTGATTCTGGAATTGAAGCTCAGTGTAAAATTGAGTTCTACTTTGAAAACACAACAGACTTCTTTATTGCTTCGAGACATAGTAAAGAATATGAAGAATATGGAAAGAAATATAGGGAAGATCCTGATCATTTTGAGTTATCTATTTAACTAAATTTTATTATCGTTATGGAAAACAATTTATGCTAGTTAGAACTGTTTTTAATAGAATTTAATGACATTTAATGGCATTTCATACTCCTTTCTAGTTGTTTTGATTCACTTCTCTTCATTCCACCTCGCGTTATTTGATTAACAAAACTTTTTTGACTCTGTTTATCTTTTTTACTTCGTCTACTTCTTTGAAACTAGTTATACTATATATTATATAATAGTCAATCCAAGCAATACGTGTATTTATAGAAATATTTAGTGTTTTTTGATTATAATAATATTATGTGTAATATTGAATGGTGTAAGAAATATGTCTTCTCAACTGATCAATTCTATAGATTTTTTTAAATCCGACATTCTTAATATCTTTTTTTTAAATGAGGGGTGGTTCTTTAATGTATCGGTTATTAATCCTGAATGGGGGACTAAATC
>JAUUVJ010000406.1 GCA_030589605.1 Candidatus Hodarchaeota archaeon
TGATGTTACTCACAAAGGATTATCTCTCCAAAAGTAGGAAATATGTGATGTGTTATATATTAGCATTTTTGCAAATTCAATTGTCATTTGAACATCACCTCTCTATACTTAATATTGATTGAACATGTTGTATACTAATAATTTAATAATATTATAGAAATCTAAAAAAAACTTCAATTAGAGTAAATACAGACTATTCCATCAAAATTGAGGAAGCTAAGAGTTTTTCTCAAGTCTATCACTCGTAATACCGTTGAATTATCTTTTTTTGGTGTCTTTTCCTTTTTCAATTTGATCTAACTCATCCAATATCACCTTGTTCTCTAAAATCTTATTTATCCATAAGTGGAAGCCATTTTCTTCTGCTGTACGATGTTGAAATGTGTGCCCTCTTTTATGCCATATTTTTGTGTAACATTTTGATCTTTAATAACAAATCTCCCCGTGTCCTTGCGAAGATAACCAACATAAGTGCCTTGCTTTTTACCAAACCATAAATGGATAAAATTAACAAATTTAGGGTCATTAGACTTTTTGACATGTAGTTGGTTTTTACCTTTATTAGTTAATTCCAGCCCATACTCAGTGGCTGACTGTACATTTCGATTACTCATAGGAGATTCTGTTATTCCCCGTAATATTTGCTCTTGGTCATCAAGATACTCACGCGCTAATCTAGTAGCTTCTATGACTGCCTCGTCTGCAGCTGAGGGATCAGTTACTTCTAATTCATATTCAATCCATAGTTCTTCAGGTTCGAATGGACGTACTTGGATCTTCCGTCCTCTAGCAACACGTTTGGGAACGACTGTAAATCTATCTTTCATTTTCTTTCACCATGAGATGATTTATCAGTTCCAATCCTATAAGGTTATCAGACAGAGTAATATTTACAAGTATTATAGCTCCATCTCTCATAATGATATTGATTTTAACTTGTAGATTGACCAAGGGGGTAAGAATTCTAACCCGTTCAAATTGTGCTTCATTGTATTCAATTGGTACTATTGTGCTGATTTCTTCTATTTCAGAGAAATCTGTAGTCAAAGCAAAATAATTGCATACAACGCACCCAGAAAAAGTTGTCTGTGGATTTATGGTTTGCTTTTCAGAAAAAAAATGAATTTTCTCTGTTTCATGGAGTTAACACTTGATGTGTCAGGAATCAGTAAGTTCTTAGAGAGAAACGGAAGAGAAAGTTGATGACTATGTTGATGACGAAAATGAGTAGTCACCTGGCGAGATGGTGTTCCTAACGAAGGAGAAAGGGTAGTTTGGCTTTTCACACCCTTTATCGAAAATATACCAGTTCATACCCTCCCGCTCAAGCGAGTACAACTCATGTCACAATTAGGTAGGTTTATAAATTGAATATGAATTCGTTTTTTCTTAAGCTTTATGAAAAAATCGTTTTCTTATCTTTTTCTTAGTTTAGATTACGAGGACAACTTAAAATGCACGGGATGGAAATCATATGGCAAAACCTCCAGCTCTCGAAATAACAAATATTTCTAAGAGTTTCAAAGGAAAAATTGTCTTAAGAGATGTTAACATCTTATGGGAAGAGGGAATTTTAGGCTTAATCGGTCCGAATGGAGCAGGAAAATCGACATTAATAAAAATAATTTCCACTCTAATACGCTCAAATAAAGGATCTATAAGGATATTTGGGAAGAATGTAACCAAAGAATCCCTTCAAGTTAGAAAAAAAATTGGAGTACTACATGAAAATCCAGTTTTTCATCCTAATCTTCGGGTTCTTTCTTCTCTAACATGGATTGGAGAACTCCGAGGCCTCACATCAACAGAGGCTAATCGTCATACTTTAGAACTCTTAAACTATTTTAGGTTGGATTCTGCGATCAATCTTCGAATTAAGGAACTATCAGCAGGAATGAAGCAAAAATACGGACTTATTCAAGCTACAATAGGAACTCCTCCTCTTATCATTTTAGATGAACCTACATCTAATCTGGATCCTGATTCACGAAATAAATATGAATCGTACATAAGAAGATTAAAGAAGGAGAATAACTGTGATTTTTTAATCTCCAGCCATGTTCTTGATGAACTCGATCGAATATGTGATGGTTTTGTATTCCTCTTTCAAGGAGCAGTCGTAGAGTCAGGAAAAAGAAATAATAAATTAAAAAAACCATCATCTCTGAGATTTCGCATTTTGTGTGATAACCCTAGTGATATCATGCAAATAATAATTGAAAAAGGATTGATAATCGAATCAGTTGAAGAAAAAAGCATTCTTGTATTAACTAAGGATTTGAATGAATTATTAGATATATATCCTGTTCTTAAAAATACTGTATCGGAAAAAGAAATTGAAATAGTACAATTGGAATCGAAAATTTCAACATTGTACAGAGAACTGAGCAATAAAATGCAAAGAAGGGAGTGAAAAGATTGGTACTAGAGGATATTTCTCTGGTTTTTAATAAATTTGAACAGGAAATAAAAAAAATTTCAACAATATCATTAATGCTTATAGTATGTGCTACATTGATATTTGGAACTAATTTGTTTCAGGAGTATTTAACCAGCTATTCTTCAGTAAAAGAACTCAATCCTGGGGAGACAGTAGATCAGGTTATTGCTCTTGGAAAAGGCCAAACAATGAAAATTAATATTAGAAGTGATTATCAATTTAGATTAACACTAATTTCAAGTCATTCTTTCAACCAATGGCAAAAGACACATGATACCTATCTAGCTTTATATGATCTAAAAACTAATCATCTAAGCTTTAGAATTTTTGCCTCAAATTATACTGTATTTATTTTATTCTGGAATAACACTCTTGATATGAATGCAACCGAAATAAATCTTATAGATACCAATATTTCAATAACAGGAATAGATACTGATGTTTTCGAAATTTGCTGCCTCATTTTTGGAAGTGGGTTAATCGCTGAAATCCTGAAACGTATCAGAGTTGTTTATTCAAATTCTAAACAGAAAAAGAATATGAACAAAGAAATAGACCTCACCTTAATGAAAGAACCATTAAACAGCAAAAATACGTTTTATAATCAATTAATTTCAGAATTTAATAACGCTCTAACTCTTGCTAAAAGAGAAAAAGAGATTTTTCCTTTGTCTATTATATTAAGTATCTTACTTCTGTCAATGCTGATTGTTAACCCATCAAGAAAAATAGCACTTATAAACCCTACAATGAAAATATTATCAATAAATTTAATATTAGAATGGAATAAAATGTTCCAACTTTTCTGGATCATCTGGACTGGCATATTCATTATGATTGGAACGGTATTATGGCAATCAAAGTATGAGACATACGAATTACGAGGGTTTTTTTCTCTACCAATACGGAAAGATGTCTATGCTATCATTTTAATTCTTTTTCTTTTTACTTGGTTTACAATCATCTTTTTTCTACCTTTTCTGCTAAATGTTCTTTTCGTGTTCATCCGTTTCCGTCTTATTCCAGAACCTTATATGATAGTATTATTTATTTCACAGATTTACTGCTACACCATTATTATTTTACTGGGTAGTTTAACCTCAAGCTTAATACTACAAAAAGTATCTGCTTATACGAATACAGCTATTTTTTTTTCTATTCTTATTATTCTTATCACTATAATAGATTTAATTGCCCCAAACTTAATTTTACCATTACCTGGAAGGTTTGGAATCTTAATTACAAGCTTGATTGATAGCTCGACTATCTCATTCAATGAACTCTTGCCTTCTATCCTCTTTACAGTTTCAATCCTTGGAGGGATTTCACCTATTTACGTGATTAAAATGAATAGAATAAAAATCGAATGATAATGAACAGTTAAAGAAGTGATTCATTTGAAAAAATGGCTTGGACTTAAAAAATTAGAAGGAAGATTAGTGATTAAAAATTATAAAGAGACGTTAAAGAAAATAAATCAAGCTTTTTCAAAACAATCTGTCTTAA
>JAUUVJ010000223.1 GCA_030589605.1 Candidatus Hodarchaeota archaeon
AAAATAGATCTGTTGGGGTTATTTATTTTTCTGCTAAACAAATGAGGAAAGCTCACGAAGTACTAGAACAAAGAGGGCTACCTTTAGCATCTAATCAAGTGAATTACAGTCTTATAAACCGAAAAATAGAAAGTAATGGGATTTTAGATACTGCAAAAGAACTTGGAATGACAATCATTTGTTGGAGCCCGCTACAAAGTGGAGTGTTAACAGGGAAATATCATAACGACCCTGAATCTCTCAAAAAAGTTCCATTTGTAAGAAGAAGGAGGATTAAACGGAAAATAGGCAAAACTCAGAAATTGGTTGATGAACTCACTCTTATAGCTCAAAATAATGGGTTAACTATTTCTCAGGTTGCTCTAAATTGGTTAGTGAAATATCATAATGAAACAGTTGTTGTTATCCCTGGTGCATCGAAGGCATCCCAAGCTGAGCAAAACGGTCAAGCTATGAATTTTAGTTTATCACAAAATGAATTAGATTCAATTGCTGAGTTGTCAGAGCAATTTATCTAGCCTTCTTTTTTTTTGGAACATCATATTGATAATTGTAGCAATTCTTTTAAGAATGAAGGAAATTTATTGTTTAAATAGTTGAAAAGGAGATAATTTCTTGAAAAAGACACTCAAAACGTTTTTAATAATAATTCTTTTATTACCATTCTTGTTAAACATGATAAGTCTTGGATCTTCCCCTACAACAACAATAGATTATAAAATGAATGTTGTAAGTTATATTCCATCAGGAGCAATAGCTATTGTTGGAAATCAAGATTTTAATGACACTGCTGAAGCTGAAAACTGGCCTGGGAATGGTACAGTAGAAAGTCCTTATATCATTTCAGGACTGAATGTTTCTTCACTTTCAAGACGTCAAATATCTATTCATAATACTACTGTTTATTATCAAATCAGAGATTGTTATATTGAAAAACAATCTGGAACAGCACTGACTCCCCGAGTAGGAATTTACCTTTACAATACATCAAATGGTTATATTGAAAATAATACTATAAATAATGAAGCCATGGATTACGGTATTTCTATGTATTTCTCAAATGATACAATCATAAAGAATAATAGAATCAGGAATGATTTAGCTGGAACACGAGATGGTGGAGTTTTAATATCGCAGAATAGTAGCAGTAACAATATTTTAAATAATATCATACTAGATACTTCAAGAGGAATAGATATTTACGTTAGTTGTCAAGAAAATGAAATTTACAATAATACTATCTCTAGAGCTGAATATGGGATCTATCTTTCTGATTATAGCAACCAAAATGTTCTCAAAAATAATAACATAACGGATTGTACTTTAGATGGTATTTTAGTCGAAACTAGTTGTTTTAGAACGAAAATATTGGAAAATACTCTTTTTAACATTACAGGAAGTGGTATTCATTTATCGGATCATAGTAATGAAACTGAAGTTAAATATAATACCATTGAAGATTGTGATTCGTATGGTATAAGAATAGAAAGTGATGTCAATGATACTACTGTGTCTTTCAACAATTTTATCAATAGTAATGGAACACTTGGTGCACAAGCATTAAATGATGGTTTGAACAGTTATTTTGAATTTAATTATTGGGCTGATCATACAAGTCCTGATACAGAACCAGAAGATGGTTTTGTAGATATCCCTTATACTCTTAATGGATCTGCGTCTAATAATACAGATGAGTACCCTCTTACAGGTAAATTCGTTCATATATTAACTCGGTCATTTATTTATTCACCAAAGGGAGGAGAGTCTCTAAAAGGTACTGTTACTATATCTTGGAGGCCTTCTGGTGATTTTTTCTCTCATCCTGTCACTTATTTAGTTGAATACTCAAATGATGGTGGCAATTCCTGGAGTGAAATAATATCCTCTATTTCAGATACAACTTGTAGCTGGGATACAACAAGCGTGACAGATGGAAATAATTACCTCATAAGAGTAACCTCTTCCTGTGATGGAGGATTAACAAGGACATATATCTCTGTTTTTACTGTTAATAATGTTGCAGATACCTCTGATGGAACATCAACATCTAGTAATGGGAAATCTAGTCCTGGGTGGACTTTAATACCCTTTTTATTATCTATTTGTATTTTTGTTCACAGAAAAAAACTAAAAAGAGATAAAGAATAGGATTTCTTGCGAAAATCCAAGAAAAAATCATAATCCTCCTAATTTGATTTATTCGAATACCTTTTCTTCTGTGAATTCTGCTCCTACTGCGTCATTTTCGACATCCCGAACTCGCTTTTCATCTGGTGTCTGTAAGAATTCTTTGAAGTATTCATGTTGGATCAGTAAACTCATAATCTCATTTGTACCAGTCCAAATAGACATTAATCTGATATCTCTTAATAAACGTTCGACAGGATATACATTCGTGTAACCTATTCCACCCATGATCTGCATCGCATGATTAATTATCTCCCAGGCCGAATCCGTGCAGAATTTTTTTGATTCAGAGACCATCCTCCTGATAATTCCTGTTGTAATTCCATTATGAGCATCAATTTGCTTCGCTGTGGCGTAAAGAAGACCTCTTGCAGCGTCTAACTTAGTCATAGCATCTGCAATTTTGAATGAAACTGCTTGAAATTTCTGAATAGGACGTCCAAAAGCTTTTCGTCTAGTGCTATATCTGGTAGCTACTTCGATCCCAGCACGTGCACTTCCAATCGCACCTGCTGCGGAAGTCATTCTCTCTGGGATCATCATCTGGTTGAATATTTCCCCACCTTGGTTAATATTGCCAATAAGATTTTCTTCAGGAATTTCTACATTTTCAAAAACTAATCTACCCGTACCTCCACCTCTCGACCCCATTAAACCATAAACATGTTTTGTTTCCACACCAAATTTTCTCTCTACTAAGAAAGTGCTGATTGACAATCGCGGATCTTTTGATTCTGAATCGGTTTTTGCATATACTAAAAAGACATCTGCGCCTTCTGACCCCACTACGAAGCGTTTTTGTCCGTTGAGAATAAACCTATCTCCCTGTTTTTCAGCTGTGCACGTTGCACCAAAGAAATCAGATCCACCACGAGGTTCAGTTAATGCTTCTGCACAGTAAATTTTCCCTTTTATAATTTTTTCAAGATATTTTTTTTTCTGGTTATGATTACCAAATCGTTGTATAGCTTCTCCTACTATACTTGGCAAACTGTATAGACACCCAAGTGCTGGTCCTAGAACACCAATTTCTTCAATAGCTGTGACTTCTGCAACCCACCCCATTCCTTTTCCTCCAAATTCAGGATCAAATCGAAGACCAAGGTAGTTAGCGTCAGCTAAACTTTTAATGTAATCTGTAGGGTATTGAATTTCATCTTGATCCATTTTTCTAAGGAAGCTTGGAGGTATATCTTTTACAAACTCCCTAAGTTTATATTTTAGTTCAATTTCTCTCTCTGTTAATAAAACATCAAACATTGCTCAATTCTCCGATAAAAATTCATTAAGAATAATCTTCAAAATTTAATCTTTGCCTGTCGATTAATTTAAGGTAATATAATATGACTCTTCATCACTTAAAATCATTTAATTGAACGTTCCAAGTAATTTTTTAGCTTCCTCTATATACTCTTCTAGTTTAAGTTTTTGAATTCGTTCTTGGATGGAAGCATTACGATTATAACGTGTAACTTAGCTTTCACTAAAATTAATGAGTGTTTAATTCACTTCTAACTATAGTAAAAAAAAGGATTAACGGTGAAAATATTTTGACAGATAATCTAATATTAGTTGAAAAGAAAGATAATATTGGTAAAATTGTTTTTAACAATGGACCATTAAATATTTTAAATATAGCAATGATGGAACAGATTAATCAGGCGCTTGATGACTTTTTAGTTGATAACACTCTTAAAGCAGTTGTTATTGATCATAATGGAAAAGCCTTCTCGGCTGGTGTTGATATTGAGGATCATATGGGAGATAAAGTACAAAAAATGTTAGAAGTATTTCACGACATTTTCAGAAAGTTAAACCGTCTAAACTGTGTTTCAATAGCAAGTGTTCATGGAGCTGCTCTTGGTGGAGGTTGTGAAGTGGCACTTTTCTGTGATATAGTATTAACTTCAGAAAAAGCCAAATTTGGTCAGCCTGAAATAAAAGTTGGAGTATTTCCTCCACTTGCAGCCGTTGCTCTTCCATATATTATCGGAAACAAAAAAGCTCTTGAACTCATTATTCAAGGAGAATTAATTTCAGCCAATGAAGCTCATCGTTTAGGATTAGCAAATCATGTATTTCCTGTTGACTCATATGATGCAGAATATTCCAAATTTCTTGAACGTTTTTCCAAATTGAGCACGATTGTATTACAGTACACTAAGAAAGCATTTAAATTAGCATTAAGTGATACTTTTGAAGAAAAATTAGATCAGGTCGAGAAACTATATCTCAATGAATTAATGAAAACTAATGATGCCAACGAAGGACTACAGGCTTTTCTCGAAAAACGAGATCCCAAATGGGAAAATCGTTAAGATTGTTTAGGATGAATTTAATCTAAGATTACAAATCAACACTAAAATTTAACTGAATTGTTTTAATATTAATCAAATAATAATAAAAGAAAGGGATTAAAATGCGAGCTGCTGTTTTTGAAAAAGTAAAAACCCCATTAAATGTGAAAGATGATTATCCAACTCCAGTTATTTCTGGAACTTCAGGAAATGTTATCATAGATATTACTGCGTGTGGAGTTTGTCACACTGATATTGGTTTTATAGATCATGGAGTACCTACTGGAAAAACTCCACCACTCATTCTTGGACATGAAATGGCAGGAAAGATATCAGAATTCAGTGATGATGTTACTACTTTTAAAAAAGGGGATCCTGTACTTGTACCCGCTGTAACATCCTGCGGAATCTGTTCACAATGTAGAACTGGCCGTGAAAATATATGTTCGAATCAAACTTTTTATGGCAGTAATGTTGATGGTGGATTTGCAGAAAAAATTATGGTTCCTGCTAAAGATATCTTTCATCTTCCATCAGAAATTCCTCTTGAAGAAGGATGTATTATTGCGGATGCTATTTCTACTCCTTATCATGCTGTAAAAAATCGTGGACAAGTTAGACCAGGCGATTGGGCTGTTGTAATTGGATGTGGTGGAATAGGATTAAATACAGTCCAAAATATTAAAGTAGCAGGTGGATTTCCTATTGCAGTAGATATTGTCCCAGAAAAGTTGGAAATTGCTAAAAAGCTTGGAGCTGTTGAAACTATATCAGCAAAAGATTTAGATGATCGAGGAATTGTAGGAGCTATTCGTAAGATAACAGGAGGCGGTGCTGATATTGCTTTTGAAGCAATAGGTAATCCTGCAACATTTAAACAAGCATTCAATAGTTTAAGAACAGGAGGAAGGTTAGTTGCTGTAGGTTATTCACCTAAAAGATGGGATGGATTTGATATTGGTAGAGTAATGTTTCGAGAGATGGAAATCGTTGGAAGTTTAGGCTGTCGTACTGTAGATTACCCACGAATAATTGATCTTGTAAAAAACGGTTCTCTTGTAGTTGAACCCTTGGTAACAGCTAAATACCCATTATCTGAAATAAATGAAGGATTTGATGTTATGAGACGTGGAGAAGGAGTTCGTACAGTTATATTATGTCAGAAATAAAATTACCTAACCTCAGCTGTGTTTAAAATGGAAAAAGTAGGAATCATTGGTATTGGGCATTCGAAGTTCGGCAGAAGAGACGATGTAACAGTTCAAGAACTTGCTTTCGAATCTTTTGTAGAAGCTACAACTGATGCTGGAATCACCCAACGAGATATTGGAGCTACTTTAATTGGTGCTTCTCCAGTTTATATGACTCAACGTAGCATTTCTGGCCCTATTACGGAATATCTTGGTTTAAATCCACAACCAGTTTGGCTGATAGAAGCTGCTTGTTGTTCATCAGCTTCAGCTTTAAGAACAGCTTATGCTTTAATTAGTTCAAAAATGCATGATATTGTATTAGTTCTCGGTGTCCAGAAAATGCTTGAGAACGAAACATCTGAAATACTTAAAATTATGGGACGAACAGGAGATGTGCAATGGGAAGCACCTTATGGAACAACCTTTGCTAATTACTATGCCATGTATGCTCAAAGCCATATGACGAAATATGGTACAACTTCAGAACAACTAGCTAAGGTAGCAGTTAAAAATCATTATTATGGGTCGAAGAATAAAAAAGCAATGTTTCAGAAAGAAATTACGATTGACAGAGTTTTAGAATCTCAAATTATTGCTTCACCCTTGCATTTATTTGATTGTTGTGCTAATGCTGACGGTAGTGCTGCTCTCATTGTTGCAAGTGAAGAAAAAGCTAAACAATTATCAGATACTCCTGTATGGATATCTGGTCTCGGAGCTTCATCAGCACCCTTTTCCCTCCTAACTCGTCCTGAATTAAGTACACTAACAAGTGCAGTTGAGGCCTCAAAAATCGCATATAATCAAGCCAAGATAGAACCCAAAGATATTGATGTCGCAGCAGTTCATGATTGCTTTACCATTGCAGAAATCATGGCTTATGAAGATTTAGGTTTCACAGAACGAGGAAAAGGAGGAGAATTTGTTGAAAAAGCTTATATTGGTGGCCAAACTCCCATTAATGTTGATGGGGGTCTTAAATCGAAAGGTCATCCTATAGGAGCAACTGGATGTTCTCAAGTTGTTGGAATTGTCAAGCAATTACGGGGAGAATCAGGTGATTACCAAGTCGATGGTGCTGAGACTGGTTTAACTCTTAATGTTGGAGGACATGGAGAATATTGTGTTGTTCATGTTTTAACGAGGTGAACACATGAAACAATTTGGCTATCGTGATTATATTTCACAATCAATGGTTGGAACA
>JAUUVJ010000363.1 GCA_030589605.1 Candidatus Hodarchaeota archaeon
CTTCTCCAAATGAACACCCATCTCCACTTTCGGCAATTACAGTCATCTCAGGGTTTGCTGCTTTAATAGCTGTGGCTACCGCTAGTGATCTTCCATGTAAACCGTTAAAATAGTGAGCATTAATATATTGAGGAAACTTTGCTGCTTGGCCTATTCCCGAAACATAAACTACATCTTGAGGTTTTAATTCAAGTTCCATCAATACATCTTTCATAAGACTTAATATACCAAAATTTCCACATCCAGGACACCAAGCAATATCAGTATTCTCTATATCAAATTTATTCGCTTCTGTCATTTATAGTACCTCCATTTTCTTTATATACTCAATGATCTCTTCAACAGAGTAACTAGCCCCGTTATATTTTAGAAACATCTTAACACGATTGGGATCCATTGAAAACCCTATCTCTTTTTGAACTAGTTTAGCAAACTGGCCTGTTGCATTTTGTTCTAAGAAGACAATTTGTTCGGCCTTCTCAAGATAATCTATCATTGATTGTTCTAACGGATAAACTTGTTTAAAATGGAGTAAAGCAATATCTTTTCTATTAAGTAAATCCAAAGCTTCTTTTATGATGTGAAATGTCGACCCCCAAGATATCAGTAAGATCTTGTAGCTTTCTGTTCCGATAAAATGAGGTTTGATTATTTCTTTTTTTATCAACTCTAACTTCTTATAAAGCCTTTTTTTGACCATTTTTGGCCTTATATTATGTACATCCTCTGTAATAAATCCATCTTCATCGTGTTCATCTGAATCCACTCGTATAATTCCTTCTCCATAACCAGGAATTCCTCTAGGTGATATTCCAGAATCCGTAAAAGCGTACCTACTATAATTTTTGTCAGTTTTGATAAATTGTTTTTCAGTATTAATATCTGATAAATCTATTTGTGGAATATTATAATAGCCGTCCACGAAACTTTGATCAGTCAATATAAATACTGGAATTTGATATTTGTCGCACAATGTAAATGCAGTTGATGTTAAGTAAAATGCATCTTCGATTGTCCCTGGAGCGAATATTATTCGAGGAAATTCGCCATGGCCTGCATAAAGTGCATGATTAAGATCTTCTTGAGCAGTCCGAGTTGGTAAACCAGTGGCTGGTCCTGGTCTTTGTGCGATGTGAACTACCAATGGAGATTCGATCATACCCGCTAAACTTAATCCCTCAGTCATAAGAGCAAAACCACCTCCTGAGGTTGAAGCAATCTCTCTTCCACCAGCATACCACGCACCTATCGCTTTATTCATAGCTGCTATTTCATCTTCAGCTTGATCAACCACAATCCCAAACTCTTTCGCATGTTGAGAGAGAAATACTAAGACACCTGTACTTGGTGACATAGGGTAAGCACTAATGAAATTACATCCGCCAGCAAGTGCACCTATTGCAACTGCTTGATTTCCATTGAAAAGAATTTCATTTACAACTGAATCATCTTTCTTTAAATCAATAGAAATTTTCTCTGAACTTCTTAAAGTACTACCAATACTATCTCCTTCATTTAAAGCCTCAATGTTTCGAGTAATTATTTCCTCTCCCTTTGATTTAAAACGTCCTGTAATAAATTGCTTTGCAATCTCAATTTCAGCCTGAAAAAGCGATATGATTACTCCAACTGCAATGACATTAGCAAACAATTTCCCACCGATTTTTTTAGCAATATTTGTAAAATCAATTTCAATAACTTTTTCCTGATTAAGAATAAACTCATCTATTAGATTGCTTTTTTCACTAATTATTGTAGTTTCTGAGGTTATTCTACGCTTTAACCATTCTAATGCTTTATTGCTAAATGGTATAAGGATATCGATTCTATCAACATATGCAGTCACTCTTTTAGAACCAATCCGAATTTCTGTAGAATTCGTACCACCTCTAATGCGACTCATTACCTCTTTATTAGCAAAAACATGGTAACCAGATAACTTCAATATACTTACTAGCATTTGTTCGACTGTTTGTAACCCTTGACCAGCTTCTCCGCAGAGTACGATCGATATATCATTTTTCATTCTACTTTCCTCTATTATTTGTGATAATTTTTAGTATATTTATTCTCTAACCATTTCACGCTTCATTTAAATTTGGGATAATAGCCTTTATTTCAGAGAGGTTATTTGAAAGTGACAATTCATTATTGTAGATTTTCTTAATAATAGGTAACAGTTTCCTTATGCCTAGAATTATTGCTGCTTTGATTTTATCTTCCTGAATAAATAACTTCACATATTGCTCTTTCCCAATATATTTCATTACTTCGTATCCTAATTCGTGTTCATTTCCATTATAGCCAAGAGAACATAGAAATAAGTCTGTAACTTTAAGTGTCGAAGAAATTTTTGACCCCTGATACTTCTCTGATCTAGAATTCATCATATTAGTTGCAGCAATGTTTGCTTGCTGAATACTTGGCGGAATGAGACCATAGATTTTACCTTGAAATTCAGCACAATCTCCAGCAGCGTAGATATTGTTTACGGAGGATTCAAGATATTCGTTAACTAATATCCCCATTCTCACTTTTAGAATATCTTTAGCTAAACTTATCCTAGGCTCTATTCCTGTGCACGCAAGCACAACGTCTGCAGGAATGGTTTTTCCATCTTTAATTTGAATTTGCTCCACTTCTTTCGAGCCTATAACACTTTGAACTGTTTTGTCAACAAGAATTGACATTCCACGTGATTCCAGAATCTCTTGTAATAATTGACCTCCTTCCTCATCAAGCTGTCTAGGTAGAAGATGCGAAAAGAATTCAATAACTGTTGTATTTAAACCTTGTAATGCAGCTGCATTTGCAATTTCAAGACCTAAAACCCCTCCACCAATAATGATCGCATTATTTCCATCTTTCAACCTTTTTCGAATTAATAACGCGTCACTTAGGTTTCTCATAGTAAAGAAGTGATCTAATTGTTGACCCTCGATTGGAGGACAACGACAGTTTGCTCCAGTGGCTATTAACAACCGATCAAATGAATAAGAGTTCTTATTACTATCAATACTATTTGTTTCGATGTTGATCTTTTCTATCTTCTCATTAATATGCAAATCAATATTTTTCCTCCTATACCAGTCCATATTATATGCAATAACATCCTCTATTCTCAAATCATTATTAGCAATAAAACTAGGAATTTTTGGACGATTATAGTATCCTGGAATGGATTCATCAGTAAATTGTGTGATAGTGGATTCAGAGCTCTTTTTTGATGACAGAACCTGAGCAGCTGAGACACCTGCAACTCCATTACCTATAATAACATACTCCATACTAAGACCAGATTCAATTCTTAATAAAAAAGAGAAAAAGAAAAAGAAAAAAAGATTGCTTAAAGTGTAAGTTCTAACTCACTTCGCCAAAGACCATGAATATTGCAATAGGATATTCCAATTAGAGTTCCTGGTTTTTCTGTTTTTAATACAAAGACTCCTTTTGGTTCAGTATATACCGTACTCGTATCAGGTCCTGCTGGTGATTCACCATGAGATGTAAAATTGATTTTTCCTACTTCAAAAGGGAATTTTTCTCCTTCAGGTTTAAATAATAATTGGATCCATCGGATATGGTGTTGTGTTTGATTTGGATGAGCTATTTCTTTTCCAACACTAACTTTTACGAATATAAAGTCTTTATCTTCTTTTTTCTTTACTTCGATAACTGGAGCATGTTTTTCATTTTTCCAGTCAGCTGACTGTAATAATTCATTCATATCTTGCAAGTTTTATACTCTCTCTTTTGGTTTATTCTTGTGTTCGGGTAGTATGTTGATTAAATAACATATCATTATTGAATGCTGCTTGTTTTTCTACCAACTCACTTGTACTAGCTTCCTCTTCAATCTGTTCCGTGACAAACCATTGAAGCATTTCTCTTGGATTGTAATCCTTTTCTGCTTCTGTTAATGTTACTAAGTCATGGATTTTCTTTGTAATATATTGTTCGTGTGCATAGGCTGTTTCCACGATTTCTTTAACTGAAGTCCAATCAGATTTAGGCGCTGGAATTTGATGGATTTTAGCAGTACCACCCACATCTATGATATAATTCATGAATTTATAGGCGTGTGATAATTCCTCGTTTTGTTGTTGAAAAAACCATGAACTTAAATTGTTAAAAGAACGCTCCTTCAACCAGATACTCATACTCAGGTAAATGAATGCTGAGTTCAATTCTTCCGCGATTTGATTATTGAAAGCCTCATTTATTTTTTCATTGATTTTAAGTGCCATATTTATTCCTCACAATTAGATTTTTACTATTCTTCTTTACATTTATTTTAATTGAATTTTCTCATAATAGCAACATTATCTCTTTTAAGTTTTATAGACCTAAAAGAACGAATAAACATTAAAATTTATATTTTCATATATTTCTTGGTTCGAAAATCGAACAATTAAGAATAAAATCAACATTAATATAATATGTTTCAGAAGTGAAGTTCGAAAACCGATATGGAAACGGTGTATTTATGACGTTTTTGAATAATGATGAAATTCTTTTGGAATTTAGTAGTAATTCGAACATCTCTTATGTTGATTTAGCTACCAAATTTAATGTATCAGATACAGCTATTAGAAAAAGAGTAAAAAAACTTAGAGAAGAGGGAATTATAAAACGTTATACCATTGATATTGATCAGAAAAAGCTAGGATTTGTTCTAACTGCGTTTGTTGGATTTGATGTCGAAGCTAGTCTTTTTATCGCCGTAGTTCAGGAACTTAA
>JAUUVJ010000337.1 GCA_030589605.1 Candidatus Hodarchaeota archaeon
ATTTATGGAGAAGATGAAAGTGGAAATTGGGCATCTAAATCTTTCAGTTTTAACGTTGTGTTAACAATGGATCCTCCAATAATCGAATTTATTTTCCCAAGTACAGATAATGATTCACTTACAGGTGTTCAAGTATTCCAGGCAAATGTAACAGATGATCTTGGGCTTGTAGAAGTAAAAGTACAAATTGATAGCGGTGCAAAGCCTTCAATGGAGTATAATGAAACTTCTAGCTACTATTACCGTACTTATAATGTTTCAATGTTAACCAATGGACCCCATCTCCTGAAAGTAACTGCTGTAGATGTGGATCATCAGCAGCATACAATTACTAAGAATATTTCTTTTACTGTATATGGTGGACAAGATGTAGCTCTCGTGAGTGATCCTCCAGAATGGGATATGAGCCAATCAGATCTTCCCGAAAACATAAGTGCATATATTGATGCAGGGAATTTCTCTCAATATGCTGCTGAAACAGGAAATATTTACTTTAAAATTGCGGCAAAAGATGATGTTGGGATTGTGTTAGTTGATTTTAAGGCATATGCATTAGAAGAAGATTTTGATCCAAACACTGATGACCCTGATATTAGTGATGCAAGGACCGAACTAGCTGAATCCCTAAGTATAACTGGAACAGATGGTGATTGGAATATCTATGAATATACTTGGGATTCCAATTCATCGTTAGACAATTATTACTTGTGTGTACTCGAAATTCAGGATAGTGATGAAGTAGCAAATCATTTATATCTCAGTATTCTCATTGAAGTAGATAATGTAGCAGGTGATGAACCAACCACAACACAGGGGCGACGTACACCAGGATTCGAGATAGAACTAATTGCTCTTGTTTTTTCAAGTTGGGTTATTATTACTATATTAATCAAACAAAAACCTAAAAAGTAATAATATAAGGGTAATTCTCCCTTTTTCTTTTTTATACTATTAATAAATCTAAATTGAAGAAAAATTCATCTGTAATTCGGATACGAGTCATGGAACCCATTTATATGAGGTATCCCCTACTTGGAGTCAGAGTGTAACATCAAAGATCGAAGTTGCGTTTTAAATGTTGGTGTTGATGGAGGAGTACAGAAAAGCAATCAGTTATCTGACCCTTTGACTAATCCAACAAAGCCAAAACCTCTCTTATATCATGTAACAACCAAATGATTTGTTTACTTCTTAAACTTTAGAATCTAGTTCTAGATTCTTATCTATAAAAGTAACAGGAATAGGTTTAGATTTGATAATAATTGTAATAATAGTAATTTCTAAGGAAGTAATCAAGTTACTTTTCAAATACCAACTTATAAAAAGTTTAGATATTAAATTTAAAGAGTTAAGGGAATTATAGAAAGTATATTACGTAAATCGTAATATTCTATTGCAACGATTTGTTAGCTGATGAGAAGTCAGTTACCGAATCGGAACATCGAAAAAACCGAATTTAAATTAGGCGGAATATTAATGAACGAACAAGATGAGAAATTAGTCCGTCAAAGCAAGTGGAGCGGCCGTAGAGTAGTTGTACTCTATTGGTTTGCCATGGTTTTCGTAGGAACAAGTGCTGGCCTAGGCCTTGCTACAACAACATTTAATCCCTCATTTAGCATTGCAGCCACAGGTCCTGATCATAGTACCCTTGGTATCCCAGCCATTTGGCATCCTGAAGACTGTGTCTCTTGCCACGCGGATAAAGTTGATGCTTGGAATGAAACATTCCACTCTACTCTGTGGGGTGACAAACTAAGCGATAACGGAACCCATATACTACGATACATGGGTAGAGGACCAATGGTAACAGCCTCTGGCAAATTTAACTATACAGAGTTCAATCTATCCTCTGGCTGTTGTATGGTAACGAGATGGAATAACATTACCGAAAATCCTGGCTTACCAGCTTTCTGGGACTATGGTGTAACATGTGCAGCATGTCATGATGAACCTGGATCTGTGAATCATACTTCTGAAATGTGTGGTGACTGCCATGGTGGAGCTAGTGGAATATTTGATAAAATGAACGTGAGTGATAACAAACACATTAGTTCACTCACAGATCTGCTTGCTTCAGGAAATGAAGAAACCTCTTGTCTCCACTGTATGTCAGGACAAGGTACTTATTGGGATATGACAGGTGTAGACCCAACCAATTCTACTCTTACTCCTATCTCCTGTGCTACATGTCATGATCCGCACTCAGACGACGCTACTCTAAGTCCAAGAGAAAAAGATACTAATTTCCTAAGAGGTGCAGATGCAAATGAGCTTTGTGGAAAATGCCATTTGACAGCCAATGTTACTGACTCGCATGGTGGTACATTTTGGCGTGCTAGTCTAGAAATGGAAGCAGCTTTCGAAAATCTCACAAATGGTTTCGATTGTACAGATTGTCATGGATATAACTCAAAAGCATATAGTTGGGCAGTACCCGACACTGAATTAAATCACAGTATGGGTTTTGTTTTTTCAGAAGCTTGTACTCAATGCCACGACGTCCCTGCTGTCCCTGTAATCCCCGATTGCCCCGACCCCGACCCATGCCCCGAAACAACAGAGTGTCCTACATGCCCCACAACAACACCCTCAACAACAAACGGAGGTACTAATGCAATTGGATTAGTAGCTGTGTTGGGTATCCTAGGTGCGATTGTACTTTTCCGAAAGAAAAGACGGTAAACTGTTTCTAGATATTCAGAACACGAATCTATTAAACTTGAACAGTAGTTAATTGCTGTTCAAGCTTTTTTTTTCATAGCTTCGGGGATGAGGCAAACAGCAATTATCAGCATTTTAGTTTTCTAATTAACAATAGATTACTGTTATTTGATTACACCGTTAGTCGAACACTATTTCAATGTTCATTAATTTGCCGCCTATTATCAAAAAAACACTGAATATCTAAACAGATGGAATAATTTATGAGAAAAAACTTAATTGTACATTTAAAAATTGGGAAAAGTGTAAAATATTCAATCCTTCCCATACTAGTGCTAGGAACAGTTCTACCAAGTTTAATGGCTTACTCCAACCTGAATTTCATTCTGACTAGTGACACGACCAATAGTCAGAATTCATATTATAACTTAAACGTTGAACCTGATACCATGCCGATACTCCCTCTTAACTCAAAGCTACTAGCTGAAAATGACACTGATGTCCTTTTCCCAGATTTTCTTATTTTTTCTATCGAAATCGCAAATGCACTTATAGATTATTTATACGATGATGTTTCTGGTGGCTTTTTCGCAGGAGCAGATGAACATTGGTCAGAGAGCACCAGAAGTACTGAAAAAGAAACATACGATAATGCTCAAGCGATTTTGGCATTAGTAAAACTTTCAGATGCTTTAATTAACCAGACACAAAAGGATTATGCCCTTGAGATGGCTGAAAAAACAGGAAGTTTTTTACTTAATGAATTACAGGACGAAGTTTTTGATGGGTTTTTTACTAGTGAATCATTTCGCTATAAAAAACCTGGAATCCAAGCAAAAGCTATTCAAGCACTTTTATCTCTTTATGAGGTGACAAATAATGATACTTATCGAAATGCTGCCATTGATACGTATGATTTTCTAGAAGGTCAAGACGCCTGGGATAACGCTGGGTCTTATGCTTATTTATTGTCTCATTCTGGCTTTGTATTAGAAAGAAATCCAGATCAGCATGATTTATATGCTCCCGATTCAAAACGGGCTGATCATAATGCTTTGATGGGAATGGCTTTACTTGATCTTTACCGAGAAGAGTCGAATGCTACAATTCGCACAACCTATCTAACAAAGGCTATTAAAATTTACGATTTCTTCAACAACACATGTCGAAATAATATAACTACATTATTTTACACTTGCTTGACAGGTTCAAATGTAATATTAAACCCTACTTCGGCTGATGTTTTTAGCAATTCACTTTTTCTAGAATTCTTAGCACAGCTCTATTATGTTACCGAAGATTCAAAATATTATGATGATTTTTTTATCTTATTAAACGCTGTAATGACTTATTTCTGGGACAATGTTTCAGGGGGATTTCATGCAACTCACTCATATCTTAGTGCAGAAGAAAGAGACCCTAAAAAATATACGGAAAGGCTATTTTACGTGATGCGAGCTTTTGATGAAGCGTACAAACTAACTAATAAGAGTTTCTACTATAACCTAATGCTTGATGTTTTTGAATTTCTCAATAATAAGCTCTACGATAATACTCACTATGGATATTATCAGCTTACGAATGCTGATGGAACTCCAGGCACCGATGCTTCTTGGAATTACAAAATTACCCGCACACAATCGCTATCTATATATGCTCTTGCGAATCTCTGGATGTATAGTAAACCAGGTGTACTTAATGCTCTTTGGTCGCCTATTAACCCTCGTCCGCAAGATCCAGTGACTATTTCAGCCGCTGCGTTTGATTCTGATGGTTTGTCAAATGTTATGTTTAATTATTCAATAAATAATGACCCTTATCAAGCAATAGAAATGATACCTCATTCAATTATCGGGAATATGTTCAGTACCGAATTAAACTCTAATGGTAATTTCAGTCATGGTACGAGAGTTAATTTTAATATTATTGTGAACGATACATTAGGTAATAGAACTGTTCGGGGATCCTACTTTCTTGCCTGGCAAGATGATATTTGGGCTCCAGAAATTACGGGAATAGGGATTATTCCTGGAACTGAATTTCTAGTTAATACTAAATTTACGATTACTGTACAGGCACAAGATGTACCTTCGCAGGGTGATGTTGAAGTTGTAGATTTGGCGTATCATCTTTCAGGAGAGAGTGAATACTATGTACGTTTAAATAAAACGGATCAACATATTTGGACAGTAACTTTTGCTGAAGGGATACCAGAAGCTGGTACTTATGCTTATTATTTTATTGCAATGGATGATAAAGGAAATGTTGGACATAACGCGATTAATAATTTTTACGTTCGAAATCCACCTGTGGGAGTGTTACCCCAGTCGCTTGTTGTAGCGTTTAATTTAATAAATTTAAATAAAACCCCAAAACCCCAATAAACACATAGG
>JAUUVJ010000162.1 GCA_030589605.1 Candidatus Hodarchaeota archaeon
AAATCAATTTTTCTCTTTCACTCCCCTTTGATTCATGATTTCATGCAAATTATTGTTATTCAGTTGTTATTCTCTTTTTTCCTGCTAATAAAAAAATGCATTTTGTGAAGATGAGTAATATAGTGATATCTTTCCCCAAACTCATTTTGAACCAATCCAAAGATTACTTATTCTTCTTCATCCAAATCAATTTCAATTGTAATTATATCATCAAGAGGATTTACATTTTTTAGTTCTGTGTACTCTATCCTTTGTGAAGGTTTTTCAAGTAATTTTAGAAATATCTCTGCTTCTTTTTCATCAAATTCCCACTCCTCAGTTTCATATTCTTGATATTCGCTAGGAGAGATGTCTTCTATGGATTCTTCTAGGAATATATTTTCATATTTTTTCCATGCGTTTTTCAATATTGAATATGACGCTCTTTTAATCCGTTCTTGAAAATATAATTTACCTGCTTCTGTGTCCCAAAATTGAATTATAAACGATTGACCTTTTTGAGAATTTTCATTGAAAATACTTTTTGCGTTAATTGGGGGATATTTTCGATGAGTACTTTCACAGATAAACTCATATCTTTGATTCTCTAAATCTAGTTTTGTTTCTTCTTTTTCAAACTCTGAAACAATGTATTCCACTAATTTATTCCCCCAATAGTTCTTGTAGATCTGAAATTAGTTTTTCCATTTGAACAAGGTTTAATTCTAAGGATATACTTTTTTTCTCATCATTGAAGTCTCGGTAAGTTAAATTTATTTCATAAATTTCCAATACAATAGTATCTTTCTCAACAGAGAGCTTTCTCCCTTTGATACCATCTAGTCGCTGTCCAAAAGGCTCTATTATAAATATAATTTCTATGTATGCATCATGTGATTTGATTTTTTTGATTAGAGCCTTAAACAGTTTCTCCTTATTTTTTAAAATTACTTTCTTTAATTCTTTTTCGATATTCCTATTATGTATTTCAGATAAATGAATTGAATAAATTAGTCCACCAATATAAGAGAATACTTTTTGAACATCTAGATCTTTTAATTTTGGAAAATTATCTTTTTCTATATCAATTACTTCGATATCTATTCCAACTTTGAAACTGCCAGAAGAGATAATAGTATGAATTGCTGAAGCGCCTATTTTCTTGATTAAACTCAAAACGTCATTTATTATCTCTGGATCTGCTTCTAAAAGTCTTTGTAAACCTACCTTCTTTTTTTTAGATGTTTCAGAAGTTTCATTAGAAGGTTTTTTTTCTTTAGAGGCTTTTTTTGCTTTCGTCATATACATTCCACAAAATCTAAAAAGTTGAAAACGATGGTAAAGGCTGATTTATTATATCTATAATAAAGAGTTCTAATATACCCCACAAATATAATATTCTAATATCATCTATATAATCATTTTTCTATCGGAAGTCGAAGAATTATTTCATTTTTTCCTAAACATTACTTCTTATATCATAATTTTCCATTTAGCACATTCTTACAATAATCAATAAACGATTCTAAAGTAGATTCTTCACCAGAACCCCTCTTGAAATTCTTTTCAGAAACCTTTGAGATAAATAATCCATGTGTGCGAGTCCATTCAAAAACAAAGGCTTGATCTGGACAGTGAGCAAATTCGGGAGTCATAGGATGTTGATAACTTGCTCTGTCGCCTAAGTTGAGTTTAGCATTGATTGATAATTGATGTTCGCCCGGACATTTACCTAGTACGATATCACATTTTCCTTTCCCAGATCCAACAGTAAAAAGAGATTTTTGACTTATGAAAATCTGGTTGAAATTTCATATCTAGCATTTAACATTTAGTTCCTAGATTAAAGTGCTCAATGTTTTTTCTTTTCTATGTAATATAGGGTAGTTAATACACTAGTGTGATGCACTAGGATATTTTCCTTCTTCTCTATGTGTGAATAAGTCGTCGTCGATAAATGACATATCAAGGTCCCTGTCCCTACCCCTTCCTTTCCAGAATTTGTGAGGTTATTATCGACTCCTGAAACCTCAAAATAAACAAATTCATTCTTGGATCAAGAACTTCAATTAATAAAAAAGGCAAGAACCCAGAACAAGAATTAACAAGAATAGAATCTTACAAAGAGAGGTTCGGGTTGAGACAATCACTTTGTTTGAAGATGATATTCTTCCTCTTAGACAATTGAGATATGTAAACAGTCTTATGGACCTCTTTGCCCCAGAATGGGTTCATTAAGACTAATATGATTTTCCCGTTGTTGTTTTCTTTTGCCCATTCGATCTCTGCTTGAGCTATCTCACTTGTAGGGATTGCAATCTGTTTATCTCGTTCATTGTGGAAACACTTCAGGGAGTATACCTGGTTATCCACAATCGCATCACACCCCTGAGTGCTACCACCTGAACCAATCACTTTTCGCCCTTTAGCTTGCTCTCTAGCAAGAAAATATTGCTCATATAATTCGCCAAGTTGTCTATAAACATCAGGATTCTTCAAAAATTGAAGTAGAGCAATCATTCTACGCTGAATAGTCCGTTCACTCGTTGTTAATCCTGTGGATAGTTTTAGCTCTGCAGAGGGAGGAGGATTCCCTTTTTCATCTCGTTGTAAATAATAGGGATAAAGAAGAGCACATTCCTCAGGTTCAGCATTATCAATAGGATAATTTTCAATATTCTTTCGAATAAATTCTTGGACCCATGAAAGGAAATCTTGGTCCGGTTTGTAGGTAATTAGAGATAAATCTGGACTAGGACTTGAGCTATGGCTTAATTCTTGCAGATAGCCTTTTATTTCCTCAGTACTGACTCCTTCGATGAATTCAATGGTAAAACCTCTTGTTTTAAAAGATGGGATTGTTGGTTTCAATAATTTCGCGTACAATTCACTAAAGACATCAAAGACTGTATAACCAGGATTTACTATCAAATATTCATCCTCATTCCATGCTCCATAGCGAAAATCCCCTAATTTATCATAGAATAACCAGCCTTTTTCTGTTAAGACAAATCTGACAAATTGGGGTATTAAAAAAGTTATTTTAGTTGTTGTTTTATACTCCCAGACTTCGTAAGAGTATTTTTCCTGTTCAAAAATGATTTTCTCACAGGTAATCTTCTTATCCTCCTCTCCTTCTGAAAGAATCTGCGGAACCCCGTTTTCATACTTAATATAGATACAATTACTTGGGTTTTTCAGAAATTTAGGATCAAATTGGACAATTTTTCCATATAAGGACAAACTCCATATCTCAGGACCTCGTTTTCGACTTTTAGGCTTGAGAATCCAAGTGAAATGAACGATATCTTTACTGTCCATCTGAAAAATATGCTTTTTTATCTCGTAAATACTGGGTTCTAAATTAAAAACCTCGTCTTTTATTATACATAATATGTCTGAGGTCAAAGGCTCTCCGAATTTTTCCTTAAGGTATTCTAAGTGTTCAAAAACATAATCAAATACCCAAGAGATTGAAAAAAAACGTGTTCTATCTCTAAGATATGTAAACAGTGATTCCCAAGACTTTTCTTCATGACTGAAGTCATAATCGTGAATTAAGGAGTAAATTTTATAGATTTTAACTCTGATTGTTTGCTCTAACAAAATTTCAGGAGAAAGTTCCTTAGTTTTTTGTGAGGAGTCTTCGAATCTAGGATTTCTAATGGTTTGAAATTCTCTTTCAAATACCCTGGGATCATACATTCTAGGAAGTTCCTTCTCGATTCTTTCTACATACTTTTTAGGCAAGATTTTTCTCCAGGAAGCAATGAAATCTTGCCCAATATTTTCATAAACCCAAGATGGAAGATCTTCATCTCTCGGGTCATCAGATTTTATTGTTGATAGTTTTTCTTTTCTTTCTAATTTCTCAATCATTTAATCATCTCCTTTATATTTTACGTAATATGTCCCGAGCTGGTTCAAACAGTAAATCCTCTCTCGATATATTGGCAATAACATGAACAGACGTTTTACGATCATATCCCTTATTTCCTAACCGATCTAAAGCATGATTCCATTCAAGATCCCTCTCTCCTGTATCATCAACCCAAGAAAGAACTAAATTCTTAATCTCGGTTCTAGTTTTCTTATCAATTCTCAGATATTATCTACGGGTTTGATTTACCATTTATTATATCTCTCCTTCGTTTGTTGATAGTTCTCGATCCTCTTTCGAGGAGGGGGTATCTTGCCCATCCTGAGTCGAGGACCGAGAAATGTACTTCAAGCCTTCTGGTAACTCCTTTGGAGGAAAATGAAGCTCTAGATTGTCTTTGAGAAACCCTAAGAAATTCTCTGGGGTTTTCCGTTTTACGTTTAGTTTGAGCTTGTGAGGACGTTTTTTCTCGTTTAAAATTAATAATCCACTATTTACAAGGCTCTTTAAGTGTGGATATATTGATTTATAGTGAGTCTTACGAAAAGAGGCAAAATCACTATAAGTAAATGCCTTTGGGACTTCCATTTCAATCCCATCTTCATTAATAATCTTCCAAAATGTGTCATTATTTCTATTTTTGATGTCCTCCAAGTAATCCAAGGCTGTTTCCATTATACGGGTTAACGTTTGCTTGATGGTCTCCGATAAAAGCTCAATAGTTTCAATGACATCTTCTCGTGAAACTAGTAGGAATCTTTCATTCTTAACACCAACCCGACGGACAAATGGACGCTGTTTTTGAAAAAGAAGTGTTCTAAGACGAATAAACTTAATTACGAGTTTATTGGTTCTCCTTAGTTGAGGGTCTTGTGAAATATTACACATAAAAGAGGATGTTTCAGGACCCCACGGATTGAGCACTTTGAATGGGTATAATTCGGGGTGGATTCTCTTTAAGATGTGGCTAGCTTTCATCAAAGTATCTTGCAGCCATGGCTTTGCTTCGAGTTCCCCTTGTTTTAGAAGAATAGATTGTGTTTGAGTGAATCCTTCATCAGGATTAAGAAGAAGAGTTCTATTCATCAATTGATTATCAGCTTTCAATTCCGCATCAGCTGAAATAAAGGCAGGGTTGCCTCTTAATTCAATTAATAATGGTTGTCCGTCTACTGTGAGGTTTTTCGAGACTTTTCCTTCTGAAATTAATATCCTAAATAATTGGTGGACTCGTACTTGTTCATCTGTAGGCTTTTGTGGTAATTCCGGTATATGAATGGTTTTATTATCGAAATAGTTCTTATTTTTAAGCCCAATTCGATAAAGAGATGCGGTTGTCATCTCATTTACATCTATATATCCGAATTCATCCTTCCAGATAGTAGTTAGTCGTTCATTGCCCTCCTCATCCTTCCTATAGACCGTTTCATACGCCTCGGGGAAATTAACCATTGAGGACTTAGTTAAATGTGATTTCCCTGAAGAAGAAGATCCAAGAAAAATAATACCAGGAGGTTCCTCAACTAATTTCGGACCTAAAAAGACATAGAAAACGATAAGTCTATTTTTTTCCTCGTTGACTATACCCATTCGATCGAATTCGCTCTGTATAATAGAAAGTAATTTTTGATCTTTTAAAATGTTAATGATATCGATCATCATTTTCCATTTCAAACAGTGAACATTCTTCATTCCTGTTTTCCAAGCTTTTGACCTCTTCTTAAGTTCAATAGAAGAAGGGATAATTCCAGAACAGTCTCCGTAACGAAGACAGTCAGGACAGTTTGAAACCCTACTATCTTCTAGAGTTAAACCTTCTTTTTTTAGGTACTTCTTAAAGCGTTTTTCATCTTCAGAAGGTTTCTTTCTCTTTTTAGCACTAGCCATCAGAAATACCTCATCTGGGAGCAATATGAGAGACAGATCTTGCTATCTCACGAATAGCACAAACTTTTTCCCAAGGTATCCACCACATGCAAAGTTCCTTTCGGCAAATTCTCTTGATCAAAGGACAAAAAATTGGCTTAATTGGTTTCTCTGTCATTGGTTCTCCTCCAGCTTTGCCTCAATTGCTTTAATCTTCGTTTTGAGTTGGTTAAGCTGATCTATGATATTCTCTAGGAGATTCAATTGCGATTCTTTGAAATTCTCGAAACGATCTTTCAATTCGCTACTCATAGATTTTACACCTCTAATTTTGTTGTTCAGACGCCATTTCATTATAGTTTATGAGATCACGCTTCTCCAGGCTCTCTTGTATGAATTGCTCAATAGCTCGAGTCCTGGAGCGAAAAATCTTCTTCTGAACTAAAGAATCAATGATTTTAACTTGATTCTCTGCTAATCTAATTTGGATAGGAATAGACATTCATGTTCACATCGACAATACATTTAAAATACGATAATATTTATACATATAAGGGACACAGAGACGTTTGTTCGTCCTAGGACATGTAATTCACTAGTTGTCCTAGGACGTATATGTCCTAATAAATAAAAGAAAGGGAAGAATAAGAATGCTATTCGATTTTGGGCCTTTTAAGAACGCAACTGACAAAGAAAGAGTAATTTGGGGTTATTTATTGTCTTTATGCAACAAAAATCAGACCGAAATAACCAAATTATTTGGTCTGAAATATAACAAACAGATCAGAAGAGTTGGAAAAATACTGAAAAAAGGAAAGTTCATTAAAATAGTTACTGGAGAAGACTCATTGGGAAGAGAAACTGCTAATATCTGGAAATTAGAACTCGAAATATCAGTTAAGACATTAATTGCTAATCTGAAATTAAGAAAAGAGGAAGTTACCTTTTTACGCTCCTTTTTAGATCTTAGTATTCCTTTATTAGCTAATTCAATAGAAAAGATTGTTACACAAGACAAGAGGAATTTAGATAAAGAACAAGTATCTCCTCTAAAGTATTTTATTAAATCAACGAAACGTAATATTTATTTGTTGCCATTTATTCCAATTTTAGCCTCTTTTGAGAGAGATTTAATTTATTATGGAGTAGATTACACCATAGGGAAAGATTTTGATACCAAGGAAGCTGTTCAGGAATGGACAAACTTATTTCAAAAAAATGATAGGCATATTCGGATTATCAAGGCTTTATTTAAACAGTGGTTCAACGCTAGACCAAAAGGGAAAGATTGGAGAAGAGTAATAAGAGATCGTGAATTATTAAGTATTGTATATGAAGATTTATTAAAGGATCTTTCAATAGAACCAGCTCCAGAATTATTAACAAAATTTTTAGGTCTTGAAGACGGTCGTTTCGGAATCATAGTACTAACTAAACAGTTTATGAGACCTGAAGCTAGAAAAAAACTTCGTAAAGAGCCTAAACAGATATCTACAGAGAAATTTAATGAAATCCAAATGATGTTTCTTTTCTACTTACTGACAGAAATGCCAATAGAAGTAAGAGAGGAAATCCATTCTCAATGGGGAAAAGAAACCATAAAACGACTAGCTGAAATAACAACAGATCATCTCAAGGACCCTAGATTCAGACCTACAAAATGGCAAAAGGATCGTATTGACATGCTATTTAAATTAGAAGGAGTTAAGAGGAATAAAATGAAAAAAGATTAGGAAAAAAAAAACCTAGCTATATAAGTTACGATTCCAATAATTGAAAGTAGGCTCAATTTTAACTAAAATTATCCTTTCTTTTAAATAAATGTTTCAATTATGTTATTTGTCTTGGTTCAAGACCGCGAATAAAAATATATCTTGCCAAAAAAAACCTAGTAACTTCTGAAAAGATTCGTTACAAGATTTTTTACAAGATTGATTTCTTGCCTTTTTTGGGTTAACTAGAAAAAATCAAGTTAAATCAAGATTTCACATGATTTTTATGAAATTTCATCACTATACCAATTAGCTTATTTCTATGTTCCTCTACGATGTGTTCAGATATTATTCGTTCAATTTCTGAAAAATTCCATTCAATTTCAATATCATCTTGAAGATATTCCTCAATGGCTTCTAACTCTGCATAAGCTTCACTATATTGTTTCCTGATAAATTTAGCTAAAATTAAGAGTATTTCCCCAATAAATTTCTCCCTTCTATTGACTTTACCTTTTAAACCTCTCTCAACCATTTCAACTCCCTTGTTAACTTCTCCAAGTAGCATATAAACTTCAGCGAGAGATAGGTAGGTAGATATTTCAGGTTTGATTTCTAATAACTGTAAATAAGATTCTAATGCTCCTTCATAATCACGTAATTCGGTTAATAATGATGCCTTTAGGTTCCAAACATCTTCATCTTTAGGTTTAAGTTCTAAAATAGTATCATACCATTCCAGTGCTTCTTCAAACCGATTCAAATCTCTAAAAGTATCCCCCTTGTTAAACAAAGCTTTTTCGTCATCTGGTTTGAACTTTAATGCTGTATTATAACATTCCAGCGCTTCTTCAAACCGATTCAAATCACTAAA
>JAUUVJ010000380.1 GCA_030589605.1 Candidatus Hodarchaeota archaeon
GTTATTGTTATAGATCGTGTTATTTCATTAAAATTATTCCCTAAATCAGTCACTCTTAGAGTTATATCAAAAGATCCTGTGAGATTGTGAGATGGAAACCAGTTAAATTTGAACTGACCTGAAGGAGATCCACCACCATTCATTTGATCAAATGGATTATATTCGAAAAGAATTTCTCCGTTATGTATAAGCTCATACTTAGTTATAATTGTATCGTCATTTATATTCCCCTCAAATGTAATTCCGTAGTATTGGTTGAATACAGCCCCTCCCGAAGGTGTATTGAGAATTATCAATGGAGGAGTGCTATCACTAAATAGATCTAAGCCAACATTTAGATTTTGTGATGGTTGTGACCCATCATGGTCAGGATATTGAATATAAACATACCAAGGCCCTTGATATTCGCCTATCTTCGTATAAATATATTTAACTTCTTGATCATTGTCCCAATACTCATTCCACACAATGAAAGGTGACATTGGTTCATATTGATGAATTCTATATGTTTTCCCCCAACTATTTTTGATAAAAATATAAAATTCAGGTGGCCAACTATCTGAGGGATAGATACGGTTGATCTGAAGTTCAAGTAAGTCCTGTGGATTTTCAGAATAAAAGATGAATTCATTGCTATCATTAACATTCATTAAGCCAAAATCATAATTTTCTCCCGCTTCTAGAACTTGAATTGGTAATGCTTTAGAAACATTGACTGTTGTATAATCAGGGAAAGCATTTGAAGCATAAGACATATTGATGTTCTTCATCCAATAATCACCTTCCATTTGTACTACAGCTATTTCTTGGAAAAGTAATGTCGGGAAATCAGAGAGGAATCCAACATGTTCTTCAAATGCGCTAAGATAGACACTAGGTATTTTTAGTGTTATATCATATCCTCTATTGGACTCTAATATCATTGTTTCTTCATATTTGCAGATTAGTGTGCCAGTTCCATTTTTTAATGTTATACTGAAATAATATGGTAAGTTAGATTCGTAGTCATGTGTGAAACTTGTGATAGTAAAATTTATTTCCAGATTGTCATCTATAAGGGTTGCATTGTGGAAAACAATATCATTTGTGTTATTAGGTTCATTGAATTCACTAATATTCTGTTCTTGAATCACGTGAATGTATTTTCCGTATTGTTGATCTAGTTCAGAGGGTAATCGATCTACCCAGTCTCCAGTAGGTACATGGAACAGTTCGATTAAACTGATATAATATGGTCCAGCTAATCTCATTGATCTCATTTCTGTACAATTAAAAGCTACAGTCACATTATGTAAACCTGAGGAGAATGTTCTAGAAGTACTATATCCAATAATTCGCATCCTGTTATCAAAATCTCCACTCGAACGTTGGTATTGTAGTCCATAATCGTCTAGAACGATAACAACAAAATATTCGTCACTTTGATTAATATCAACTTCTACATCTATCAAAAGTTGATCATAATCAGTATCAAGATCAGTATCGTTTAATCTTTCATCAAATATTCCTCCTGTAAGGCTTCCTAATGAATTATTATAGTCATTAACCTTAGAAGATATTGTAGTAGTTATATCACCTGAGGTAGAAGGGCTTGAATGAGAATAACCTTTGTTAGATTGTTCAAACACTTGTATGTTTAAAGGAATAAAACTTATAAAGAGAATAAACATCAGTATTACATTAAAACTCTTTTTCATTGTCTTTTCACCTGAATTTTCATTTTTTAGCATTTGATGTCTGGATCGATTTTACAAATTATCTTGCAAAGTAATCATAGCCCGTGATTCTATAAAAGGGACACGGAAAGCAAAGTTCATTTTATAGGAATTAGTATTCCTAATTCAATCAAACACCACACATCTTAACTAAATAAGAAAAATCGTTTTTAACAAATAAAATTTTGAATTATTAAAGAACTGAACTAGTTGGAATTTAATGACAATATTAAATTTCTAAGATTCAAAGGAGGGTATAAATGTGTAGATTTCGTTTAGAATAATTAAGGTAAACTGATTATCATTCTGAAATTATGTGATAAAAAGCCAATTCAATAGGAAAATCTAGTAAAAAGCTTCGCAATAAATAATTCGAAATCTTTTATCCCACCTACATTTGGATTATCGGATTCAAGAACTGCATACTCAAGAGGAGAATGAGCTCTACCTCCATGTCCTAATCCTCCAAAAACAAATGGGAGGTTTAATATCGATTGAAACATTGAAAAAGGCGCTGAACCTGCAAGAAGTGGATAATAAAGTGGTTTTTTATTACATTCTTCATAAATTTTAGCGGTTGTTTGAATTAATGGATGGGATGGAGACATTTTAGCAGGACCATACCCAGCACCTAAATTTAATTCAATCATTGGGAATTTTTCTTTAATATATTCTCTATAACATCTTTTGACATACTCTACTTCTTGAAATGGAGGTAAACGAATATCCAAATTAGCATGAGCCTCATGGGGAATTATTGTCATTCCTCCTTCTCCATAATATCCACTTTCGATACCATTGATTGATAAGCCTGGTTTGAATAATTGTTCGATTATTGCTTTTTCCCCAATAAGTTCTTGTTCATCTTTTTCCCGAAATTTGCGTACATTCATTGATTCCTTCCAAGTTTTGAAATCTAATTGTTCAAGAAGAGTGTTTATGACCTCAATATCTTCATCTGATGGTCCTACAATCTTAGGATCATCCATGATTCCTGGTACAAGTATTTCATTGGTATTATCATTTTTGAGAGCTTGTAATGCTTCAATAAGTTTGAAGATTGGATTCTGTACTAAACCTGAATAGGATGAATGTAAATTACGACCTACTACTCCGCCCCATTCTCCACCACGACAATACATTTTTGCTTCAATTACACCTTTCACACCCAAGAAAAACTTTATGGACCCATCATAACTTTCAAAAAACATGGGAAAAAACAAAGCTGTACATTTTTTCAATTTTTCTTGATATTCATTAATGAATGTTCTCAAATGGGGTGATCCAAGTTCTTCTTCGCCTTCAATAGCAAAAATGATATTTACTGGTAATTCACCGTTTTCTTGTTGGAAAGTTTCAAAAACATTGAAAGCAGCTAATGTTGGTCCTTTCTGGTTCTGTACTCCACGATTAATTAGACATTTTCCTGAAAAGCCTGAAAACCATTCAAATTCATGGATCTCTGCACCAAAAGGATCAATTTTTTTGTCATTTAATATCCATTTTTCTGGATAAACTGGTTGAACATCGTACATACTATAAAATAAGATAGTAGGTTTGCTTTTATCGTGTATTAATTCACCATAAACTTGAGGATGACCAAATTCTTCTCCCATTGTTTCAGCTAAGTGAACATTTTCCCCACCAAGATTTTTTATTTTCTCCATTAATAGATTTGTAGTTTCTTGTATTCCTTCTCCCGTTGCGGACACTGAAGGTTGTTTAATAAAGTTTTGGATTTTAGGAAGGTCTTTCTTTTCGAAATCTGTTTCAATTCGTGCTAGAACATCTTTTAATGTCATTTCAATCACAATATTAGGGGTAATTAAAACTCAAAAAAATACGATTATTTAATTTTCTCTCTTACAATAAAAACGGATAAAAAATAGTCAGATAGTTGAATATCTGATTTGAGATGATAAAATCCAAGACTTAAGAATAAACTTCTGGAACTCTTATCTGAGGATCAAAAAGCATGGGTTGTATTATTACACGGACTATTATCTCCATGTTTCTCCTCTTAATCGTAGGAGAATTCGAAATAGTAAAATCGAATGAAATATTTTTTAAGATAAAGAATATCCAAAACATTTACATATAGAGAGTCTATCAATAACTAAAGTACAAACAATGTAAAGTACATAACTACGCATAATTTTTTATTATATAACGAACTATAAGATCAAGAAGTGGATGCTGTGAGAGGAAAAAAGAAAAAATCAGAAATTGAATCATTACAAAAAAAAATGGAAGAAACAAACAATATAATGAAGCAGCAATTTGAACAAAACTTGAAAGAAACAATTGCAAAAGTAGAAAATAGAGTAAGTGCTATTGAAAGTCAACTTGAAAGTACTGCTTCTCGACTAAGTGAATTATCTCAAAAATTTGAAAATAGGAGCGTAGAGATTCGTACTAGTGTATCTAAAGAATTCAAACACCAGATAGATGATATGAGAACTAATTTAGAGACACTAGGATTAGAAACAAATAATGAAATACTTGACATTAGTACTAAACTTGAAAATCTTGACACTAACTCAAGTAATTGGTCTTTTGTAATAAATGAGCAAATGGATACATTTAGATCACAATACGTTAATGTTTTAGAGGAACTTAGGCAATCTAATGAGATATCTATTGAAAAAGAAAAGATTATGACGAAAAAGTATGTTGAATTAGTAGAACAGCTAAAAGAAAAAGAAAGATTA
>JAUUVJ010000040.1 GCA_030589605.1 Candidatus Hodarchaeota archaeon
AATGATGTTTTTCCTACTGACCCTTCTCCGCATACGACAACCTTACAATTATAATGTACCATTCTAAACACTGATTTCTAATTTATCTGAATAGATTATATTTAAGTACTCATATAAGACCTAGAATAATGATAGCATAATAGCTTTTATGATAGTATTATTATTAATCTAAAACATAATCAATATAAAAATATTCTACTCCTTTAAACATTCTACAGGAATAAATCTCTATTCTATGAATTATCTTTCCTATCAATTGATCAAAAGTGGTAAATATATCCATAATTTATATCAATTTTAGCTACTGAATTGTTATTTGGATGGAGAAATGATTATGATCTCCCTTAAATTAAATGAAAAACGACCAATAGTAATATATGAGTTTTTAATATTTCTATGGATTGTTTTCATTCTTCTGAATGGATTTTCTCGCGAATGGATTATGGTTTTTGTTACAATTTTTATTATTTATATTTTAGCAAATTTGTTATCATATCGAACATACAGATTAGTCATTCCTCCAATTACATGTATATTAGTTCTTTTATTTATTTTTAGAATTGATGATTTAATTATGAATTCTTTTGTAGTTGATCAGATGATCTTTTTAACATCAATTTCTCTTAATTTTGTTTTAAAGTATGGCTCTACAGCGTTTATGTTTACGTCAGTTTTATTTTTTTGGTATTTTAGATCAAAAAATGGGATTCATCTGGGAAACAAAACAAAGAAAGTCTTTTATTTCACATCTTTGTTGTTCCTTGGTGTAGTAATAATTATTGATTATATTTCTAAGTTTGATATGATTATGATTGATTCATCGACATTTGAATTCAAAGGTTCTTCTCTTGTTTCCAGAATTTCTATTATTGACTCATGTTCAGGCATTTTTAGCTTATTGATTTTTTTTTCATGTTTTCTTCTTTTTATTAATTTGACTAAACTAAATCATAAATTAGATAATGGTTATATATTAGCAATAGGATTACTGGGTGCTTTCGGTATATTTTTGATGAATCTTTGTCGAATTTTTATTCTTATCTTTTTAAATTTAATTTTTTCTGTTGAATTGATGCAGGAGGCACATATCTACCTTGGTGGAATACTTATCATTGTATATCTTTCCATTTATTGGAGCTTAATTTGGTCAGAGCTCCCTGTTCAAACAAAAAATAACTGTGAAACCTGAATTCATGAGTTTGTCTAAAAACTTCAGCTTAGTAAATAACTGAAATTCCTTTATTTTTTAAAATCAATGCTAATACGTTCTAAACCTTTTTTAAATCAAAATTTCAAAGCTCGTTCACTGATGAGGTTATTGAATTGAGATACATTTCGATCAAAAATCTTCCGAATATGATTGGCGATGAAGCGTGGGTTAGAGGTTGGCTTCACCACGTCCGTCGGCAAGGAAAGCTAATATTCCTAGTTATAAGAGATCCTACAGGTTTTGTGCAAGCAGTTGTTAAGCCATTAATAGGTGAAGAAAAATTCAAAATTGCAGAGAAATTAACGCGTGAAACTGCGGTAATAGCAAAAGGAATTATAAAAGAGGATAAGCGAGCTCCTTATAATAACATTGAGTTGCAATTAATCACGATAAACCCTGTCATCAGTAATGCACTGCCAGAACTGGAATATGAAATACGACCTGATTCTGGCCCTCAAGTAATGCTTGATAAAAGACATTTGGTGTTACGTGGGGAACAAGCATCAGATATAATGCGTTTTCGTGATTTTATTACGCGAAGTTTTCGTAAATTTTTCTTCTCACGAGATTTTGTTGAGGTTACTCCTTCTATTATCGTTCAGACACAGGTTGAAGGCGGATCGACATTATTTGCATTCAAATATTTCGAACAAGAAGCATATCTAACTCAATCGAGTCAATTGTATCTTGAAACTGTATTACCAAGCTTGGGAAATGTGTTTTGTGCATTGCCTTCATTTCGTGCAGAAAAATCGAGAACAAGAAGGCATTTGACGGAATATACGCATATTGAAGCTGAAATGCCATGGTTTGAGTTTGAGGATTTACTAGACTTCATGGAAGATATGATCATTCATGTCTATACGAAAGCAAAAGAAAGTATTATCCCATCAAAATTTGATCAAAAGATAACAATACCTTCAAAACCTTTTGAACGAGTCTCATATGAAAAAACTATAGATTTATTAAGAGAATATGAACTTAAAGGTGAATCTGGGGAATATTTGGAGCATGGAGATGATATAACTGAAGGGCCTGAGCGAGCTTTGGTGGATAGAATCGGGAAACCAACTTTCTTAACTCATTTTCCAACTGGGATGAAACCTTTCTATATGAAAGTAAATGAAAAGAATCCAGAGATCATGAATGCAGCTGATCTTCTCTTACCTAATGTGGGGGAAATCATTGGTGGTTCCCAAAGAGAAGATGATCTTGAGGTATTATTAGAACGGATGAAAGAAGAAGGATTAGACCCTAAGCCATATTATTGGTATATTGATCAAAGGAAGTATGGAACGGTTCCACATTCAGGTTTTGGTTTAGGACTTGAACGCACTGTGCAAGCTATGCTAAATCTAGATCATATTCGCGAAGCGTGCCTGTATCCACGTTTAATTAACCGTGCGACTCCATAAATGGTATTTCTATCCACAATTCCTAAGAGAAACACAATGATGAAGCTTTGAACTTCGTTGTTATCCTTTTTTCATGTTTTCTTTATATCTAAATTCCCAAAATTGTTAAATCGATTGGATTTTCAATTTCAAAAACCTGGGTTATCTTTTGCTTCTTCTGTGGATCTAGCCGTAGCTTCCATGTACAAATATTTAATTTTGTTTTTTTCCATCTTAATAAGTTGATAAATCAATCGTTTATAGGTGTGAGTTTTGTAATGATTTTTCCACACTCTGGACACTGTTCAGGTATGCTATGACGATCTTTTACTTCAAATGAACCATCACACATACTACATTTCCATTTTGATGGTAATAATAATTCAGATTCGATTTGTAAGAGTATTGATGTAAACCGATTCAAGATTCGATCAGTTTTGTTTACTACTTGCCCAATTTCACTAGCTTTACGTAACTCTTGAGGAGATTCTGGGTCTTGGAGTAATTTAATGTCCTGATGCAAATTCTTTATCTGGATTTGAAGTTCCTTTGAAGATGGATATGAAGTGATAATCTCTCTAGACTCAATCCATTTGAGAATGAAGGTGATTTTGTCCATTGTTAATAATGCTTGGGAATTCGCTTGATCTTTTGATGTCATATCAGGTAATTTCTGAATTTCTTTAGAAAGATCTGCTAGATAAGTTTTAAGATCTCCTTGGAGATTTAAATGTGTGTACATTCGGAATAAAGTCAAATAATGCGAAAATTGTTTATCAGGATCAATTTTTACATGAATTGCGTTTGTGATTTCTCTAATATCACCTGATTCACAATCGTTTGAGTCTGCAGGACTATCTACTGGTGATTTCCACCGTGAACGAACAATTATTTGTTTCCCGCGAGAGTAACTAATATCCACTAGTTCTCGATTCTTTGCAGAAAGGCATTCCCAAAATTTAAAATTTGATTTTTCCTCATCCAATATCATCTGTTCTTTCCCTGCTCCACAATATTCACATTCATCAAGTGTATCTTCTTCAGATCTATTCATTTTTCCACAAGCAAAACAATAGAAATAGGTATATTCAACAGTAAATTTTCCAAATGTTCCTGATCCAGATACCTGCGAGTCATCTGCAGCATGGCGCATACGAGCAAAAAGGGAATCAGAATCATCTAACATTGAACTTAATGAACTTCCTAATCCCTCTGCAACCTCAATACGCTCTTTTTCTTCCATTTTCTTTTTTAAATATACTTTTCTTTCTTCAGGAGACATTTTTTCAATTTTTTTGAGTTCCTTGACATGAGTCTGTAATCGATTTCGATCAAGGGTTGTTAATGCTTCTAAAAAAGGTTGAGGTAGAGATGTGATTTCTTCCATACTCATTTCTTCAAAATCAGTTCTTAATTCTCTTATAGATCCTGATCCCACAGTTTTTTGAGGAGATAATATTGTACCTGATGGTGGAGGAGGTGGAGGAGCTCCAGATACCCCTAATCTGGGTGATGATGGAGGAAAAGATATGCCAGTTTGAGGAATTGTAGATGACACTCTTGTTGTAAGAACTGCGGTATTTCTTCTGATAGCTTCAATTACTCTCTTTTCAAGATTATCTAAAAATCCTGCAGTTATTGTGAAATTTCTATGCTGATCAGTAAGGATATTACTCATTTCCACGAGTAAATGTTCTGACATTGCATCAAGCCTAGGAAACAAAGAAGATACGATGTCAAATGTTGTCCATCGTTCAACATCAGAATAAGTTCCATAGGGTTCTAGACCGAAAGCTCTCATTTTGGGATAAATTTCTGAGTCACTCATGTTTCTTCTAGCCCAACTCCAGATAGTGGGCTTATTTTTTTCACTGCCTAACAGATCTAGGGCTATTTTAGCAAAAGATTCATTTTTGTTACGCCGATTATTAATTTCTTCTCTTCTTTGTTCTGGGTTTAACTTAAACCAGATTGCATTTGCGTTAGACATCTTTATAACCTACAGAGAATGGAATTTAAGCGAAGCGGGGATGAGTTTCTCGAGAATTCATAACTGAACATATGATAAAGTTCACATGAACGTTCATATATTTTTGGGCTTTTAAAGATAACACTTTGGCAACAATTCGTCGTCGTGAATAACATGATATTCTTGATTTTCCTATCTTTAATTGCTTTTAATTCTTCGGAGCTTTAATACGAGTGAACGAAACATACCTTTAATTCTCTAGACTGAAGATTAATCAAAAAAGATGAGAAAAGAAGACTTGTTTATTGTTCTTTATCTTTAAAAAGAGGTGGGAATGTTTTCATAGATTCTTGCCTTCTTTTTAATATTCCATCCATCATCTTATCCCAGCCATCCCAAATTATTGGATTCGCTTTAATTTGTCTTGGAGCATAGGTAGTTATGGCTTCAATGACACTTTTATTCGAAGCGCGATAACTAGGAATTATTGTACTTGTGATTGTGACAAGAAAGGATGCAGAAATCCAAAATAATATTAAATTAGGTGAAATACTTGTTTTAATAGGTAAAGATTTACCAATATACCAAGTTATTAGCTCTGCTCCAATAACACCATTGATGATACCGAAAATAACACCTAAGATACCATATATTGTCGATTCTGCAAAAAAAATTGAAAAAACGTCTTTCTTAGTTAAGCCCATCGATCTCATTATTCCAACTTCTCTCTCTGTCTTCAAAGTTGAAATTAAAATGGAAATAAATTGAGCCAAACCAGCTAGGAGAAATGTATGAAAGAATAAAGTTTGAAAAAAAGCTTTTTGTATGATCAAAGATTTTTCGATGGCTTCAGCATAGAAATCTACTGCAGTACAATGTGCAAAAAATGTATAGTTTGAAAGAAGCTGATCTTTCATTATATAAAGATTTACATCTGTCCTTGTAGACATGAGAACATAGCTAACTGATTGGTTCTGCCACAACGTTCGATAGAGATCATCTGAACAAAATATATAGTTTCCATGCTGTAAAAATGGGTTACCTGCAGCAATACCAGTGATTTTCATCTGAATGCTTGAATTTGAGGATGTTTGGACGTCCAAATATTCTCCTAATCGTAACCCAATTCGTGAAACAAGAAAATGACTAATAATTATTCCCCGTTCTGAACTATTTAATAAAGTCGGGATATGAGGTTCCGCTGGCAGTACCATTGTCTCTTTGAAGAAATAATCAAAATTTTCATTGTTAATACCAAATACATACCCTTGTATAGAACTGATTGTGGTTCTTTGTTGCTGAATAGCTCCTGCTCTGAGTATATTGTTATCACTTTCCATTAGGTCATTAACAAATGATGGAGGTATTTGTACGTTATCTTTAGTTTCTGCTATGATGTCTATTCGCCCAAATCGCTCGTTGTAATAATCAGGGAATGATTCAATAAGACCATCTGAAACTATACCTACAACAAGTATAAAACTAAGAGCTAGAGCAGTTACCATAATAGTTAAAAGGGCTTTTTGGGGTTCCCTTTCAATATTTCGTGTCGCAATAATTCTTGGGACTTTCTTATGCCATAACATTAATTTCTTACCCAATTTTGGCACAAAATGTAAAAATGCACTTTCTAAAAGTAATGTACCAGCAAACACCGCTCCTATCGCAATAAAGTGCCACGAAAGAATTTCAAAAGATAAGAATCTACTAGGCCCAATAAAATAAGTTGTTATAAATCCTGATATTATCAATAACCCTCCGCTTATTAATGAAATTACTCTACTATTTGAGGTAACTTTTTTCGTACGCATCTTCCAATGAATATTCTGAATGACAGGGAGATTAACAGATAGAGCGATAGGATAAAGACCTGCAATTAAAGCAATAAGTATCCCTGTGACAAATGCTGACAGAATTGATGTTGGAAGAAGCAGTAATGCGTTGATATCAACAGTATGTGGATAATTGACATTTAAAAAGAATACAATAATGTATGAAAAACCAATGCCAATAATATTACCTATAATACTGCCAAGTCCGCTGTAAAATAATATTTCAAACCCAAGAAACAGAATAACTTGTATTTTAGAGGTTCCACTTGCTCTTAAGATGCCGAATTCTGATGATCGTTCTTTAATATTGATAGTAAGTATATTTGTTATAAAAAGGAACTCAACTACGAATGAGGCAATGATAATTAAATTCATTGCTGTTTGATACGATCTTATTGCTAGAATATCGGTTTCACTTAAGAATTTCTCCCGAAAAACAAGATAATCAAGTCCCAGTGTATCTTCTATTCGTTGTGCTATGGAATTTATATTAATAAATTCATTGACTTCAATCACTATATGAAAGTTTAAATAACTCTCATCTTCAAATATCTCAAGCAAATAATTTAGATTTATTAAGATAAACAAGAATCCGTTATGATTTCCAAAGTTTTCTCTATCATCTATTGTTCCAGATATTGTAGCAGTAGTTGCACTCACACCGTATTCTGACATGTCTGGAATATAGAACTTCTGACCTGGTGTTACTTCTGCTAGATATCCGATTGATTCGGAAATAATAACCTCCTGTTCAAATCTATCTAATGTCTTATTACCGTTTATTACTTCTAGTTGTGGGAAATCAGGGTGATTTTCAGGTTCAAAACCATATAATATAACAGCATTTGTGATATTCTCTAACAGTGGTTGGTCTTGAATGAAACTAGGAAGATCATTCAGGGTAAAAGTCGCTACTAGGCTTGATTTCTTGACTCCATCAATATCCAGCATTCTTTGTTCTAGTTCTTGCATCTCAAGTAAAGTTGAATTGCTTTTTGAATGAATTGTAATATCCGTAAAGTTATTACCTCTGTGTTTCTCAATAAAATTACCATATAGTGAATCGACAGATACTGCTATTCCAGTCTCTAAACCAACTGAAACAGCAATTCCTAAAACTATTAGAAAAGTTCGCCATCTATTACGAGTAAAATTACGCCATGGAAGAGTTAAGAACATCGTTTTCCCTTACAGATTATAAAATTCATGTAAAATTTGCTAATAATTATAATATGTATCTTTCGTTAGGTGAAAAAACTTGAGATATTCCATACAACAGTAATTCAAGATACAGCATTAATAAGAATCTAGCCAGGAGACCCTAGTATTCATTTGAGGGGGGAATCGCCACAAAAGAATATTAATCGTGTGTGATGAGAGGCCCGATCCTTCATTAAGGAGAAACCAAGCTTTTGAACTAGAATTTTCCTATTTTCTAACTAAGCTTCAAATTAAAACTGAAATTGCTAGCAGAGAGATAGCAGCTGCAAAGTATTCAGCATTCTTACCAAACTGGAACATACCTAGTTTGAATTTGTAAGTACCTGGATTTTTTCTAGTTTGCTGAATAGATTTTAGATAAACATTAAGATTCTTCTTAGCAGAAGTTTGCGATAAATCATTACATCCTCCAATAAGAAAATAAACACCCGAAGTTAAAAGCATTGAGACTCCCCAGATTCTCGATAAATCATTCCCTGAAATCAGTGTGTAAGTAAAAGCAGCTAGAAAGGAAAAAAAAATGCCTATCCCAGTTTTTTTCAAGAATGATGCGAAAGATAATTTTTCAAACTGGGGATATAAGAGGGTTTTGTTCTCAGCTACCGTATTAATATGACTTTGTGCTGTGTCGAGGTTATCTTTTCTTTCTAAGTCAGTCATTACTCTATCCAACCATGATGTTTGTCATATTAGTGATTCAGTTAGTTCTACTGGAAAATGGCAAGCTACAAAGTGCCCAGGGGTGATTTCTTCGAATTTTGGTTCCTCTTCAGAGCATTTTTGTTTTGCGAAGTTGCATCGAGTTCTGAATCTGCATCCTGATGGGAGATTTATAGGACTCGCAACATCACCAATAAGAATGATTCGTTTTCTATCCTTAGTTGGGTCAGGAATAGGTATTGCTGCGATCAGAGCTTGAGTGTAAGGGTGTCGTGGTTTACTGACGAATTCTTCAGCAGGAGCGAGTTCTACAATTCTACCTAGGTACATAACTGCAATTCGATCGCTAATATGTCTCACAACACTCAAATCATGAGCAATAAAGATGTAAGTGAGGTTGAATCGTTTTTTAATGTCTTTTAATAAGTTTAGAATCTGAGCTTGAACTGCTACATCTAATGCGGACACAGGTTCATCAGCAACTATTAGTTGAGGTTCCACAGCCAAAGCACGAGCAATACCTATCCGCTGACGCTGTCCACCACTGAATTCGTGAGGGTAACGTAACGCGTGATAATCCTCAAGACCACAAAGATTGAGAAGCTGGTTTACTCGTTCTCGACGTTCTTTTTTTGTCATACCTCTATTGTGAATTATGAAGACCTCTTCAATGATTCCACTAACAGTTAACCGAGGATTTAAAGAAAGATAGGGGTCTTGGAATATCAATTGAGCTTGTTTACGAAACCAAAGTTCCTCTTTTCGACTTTTTAGCTCATGAATTTTTGAACCATCAAAGGTAACTTCACCTTTAGTTTTAGGGAGTAAGTTAAGAATAACTCGACCAAGGGTGGTTTTACCGCAGCCAGATTCCCCAACTAAGCCAAAAATTTCACCTTTTTTTATATCAAGCGAAACGTCGTCAACAGCATGGATATATCCTATTAAAGTTTTACGTACTACTCCTTTTACATATATAGGGAACAATTTGGACAAATTTCTTAATTCTAATAAGTTATTATCTGAAGATTGCGTAATGGTTACCATTGTTAAAATCAGTCCTTTTATTTATTGAACTCTTTATGGAAATGACATGCTACCATATGTTCTTTAGTCCATTTCTCCAGGACTGGAACCAACTCCGAGCATGTTTGCTTTGCGTATTGGCATCTAGGGTGAAATCTACAGCCTGTTGGAGGATCTATTAGATCAGGTACGCTTCCAGGTAATGTTTGAAGTTTCTCTATAGATTCATCAAGTCTTGGAATAGCAGCCATCAAGGCTTGAGTATAAGGGTGTCGTGGATCTTTGAAAATTATTTTAACTGAAGCTGTCTCAACTATATGCCCTCCATACATCACACCGACTCGTTGGCAATTTTCTGCAATAATACCCAAGTTGTGGGTGATTAACAACACGGACATACCATAATCAGTCTGTAGAGTTCGGATAATTTCAAGGATTTGTGCTTGAATTGTTACGTCAAGAGCAGTTGTAGGTTCATCTGCTATAAGTAATGAGGGGTTACAGGATAAAGCTCTACTAATCATCACACGTTGTCGCATACCACCACTAAATTGGTGGGGATAATCGTTAACTCTTTCTCTTGCAAGGGGGATTCCAACACTTTTCATTAATTTAATAGCTCTTTCTATAGCTTCATCTTTCTTGACTCCCTCGTGTAGTCTGATTACTTCCGCTATTTGTTCCCCGACTGTGAATACAGGATTTAAAGACGAAAGCGGATCCTGAAAAATCATGGAAATTTCCGCTCCCCGTATCTTTCTAATATCTTTGTCTTTAAGCTCTAGGATATTTTTCCCCTTATAAAGGACCTGTCCTCCTTCTATGATTCCTGGGAATCTAACTAAATTTATACAGGACAGTGCTGTTACAGTTTTCCCACAACCAGATTCGCCAACTAAACCAAAAAACTCTCCTTTCTTTATGTGGAACGAAACACCATCAACTGCTCTGACAATGCCAAATTCCGTGTAAAAATAGGTTGTCAAATCTTTTACTTCAATAAGAATCTCATTTTCTTGATTGGGAATTCCAATGTCGTCTTCATTAATATTCTGCTCTACTATATTCAATACTGATCACTCCAATTTACCTTTCTTTGGCTGGGTTTATTATTACTAGTTATCGCAATCGAGGATCAAATGCGTCGCGCAGACCGTCGCCCAATAGATTAAATCCCATAACAGCTATTATAATAAGGATCGCGGGGAAGAATACTGACCACCAAGCTACTGTAGCGTAATCAAATCCATTGCTTAGCTCACGACCCCAGCTAGAAAGATCTTCAGTGGTGAAACCAAGAAATGCAAGACCTGCTTCTACTAGGATGTTGGCAGATAAACCCAAAGTAACAACGACTATCAAAGGTGCTAATACATTAGGAAGGATGTGAATTAGCATAATCCTCCTATTGGAGGCCCCGATACAACGTGCTGCCTCTACATAGTCCGCTTCACGGATTTGGAAGATAGTTGCACGGATAAGGCGTGTGATACCCATCCACCCAAATATACCAAGGCCAAACGTTACAGCAACCAGAATAACCTGAGCACTAAGCCCCATCTCGATTAATAGATTGTCTACCCATCGAGTATTCTGAATTACTACAATTGCAAGGATCATTACAAAATAAAATGGTAAAGTCAAAAATACATCAGTTAATCTCATGACGATTTCATCAACTCTTCCTCGGTAATATCCTGCTATTAGACCAAGTGGAAGACCGATAACTAAAGATATAATAATTGCACCAAAGCTAACTAAGAGGGAAATACGAGCACCATGCACTAACCTGGAAAATAAGTCTTCAGACTTATAGTTGGTGCCCATAAAATGTGTATTCCGGAAATATTTTCCTCCTTCGAGATCGAAATCATCAACTATAACATCTGAGCCAGTTGCGGCATTCTCTAACCGTAGTTCTTCAGGATTTCGAACTAAAAATCCATAATCATCTTGCAAAGCAAGATTCACAGAATGCCAGCTATTTTCACTGAAGGTAAGTTCTATCTGATCGTCTTTTTTATTCTCATAAGTGAAAATGACCTTTAGAGTGGTTTCCTCAGTACCATTCAGATAGACTCTAAATGATAAATCCGTGAAAAAACTGTCTTGTCTCACAGAGATACCTTGAGTTAGACTTCCACCTTGACTAGAAATCCGAGCAGCGAAGACATTGACGGCAGATGCACCAGGAATCCCAGAAGCATTAAGATTTATTCGTTCCCAACCATTTAGCTCCCATTCATTTAAACTTGGGAATTCAAAGCTATCATCTGATATATAGTTCGTATAATCAAAAAGTTCTGCCCCTTCGTTTACACCAGGGGGTTGATATGAAGGGACATAACCAGGATAGAATATCAGGAAATACTCAGATGGGTCATAAGGAGCGAGAACATCGGCAAAGAGTGCTAGGAAGATTACACCAACTGAGAGAATTAATCCAAATGTCCCTGCCTTATTCTTCCTGAATCGTCTAAAAGCAATGGCAAGTTGATTACCTGAAAGTTCTTCTGCTTTTTTATATTTTTTTCTTAACAGTTTCTTTTTTCTTCTTTGTGTTCTCGATTCAAACATTTTAATGACCTCAATTGTATAGTAAGCTGCTAAAGGGAGACTCTTGGATCAATGATTGTATATAAGATATCCGTAAAAAGGTTCGCAAGTAAAATCAGAACCGCTGTTACCATGATTATACCCATGACAACTGGATAATCATATTGGATGAACCGTCCAACTGCATACCTTCCAAGGCCAGGCCACCCTAAAGTTGTTTCTGTTATGGGAGCTCCTCCTAGCAGGCCGCCAATGCTTAGGCCTATATACGTTATAATAGGAATCATAACATTTTGAAGAACATGCCTCCAGATTATTGTTCTTTGTGTAAAACCATATGCTTGGGCAGATAAAATGTAGTCTTGTCTTATCACTTCTAGTAATCCAGATCTTACTAATCGAACGTAAAGAACGAGCGAAATGGTGGTGATAGCTACTACTGGAATGATTAAATGGAAGAAGAGATCCCAAGTTTCCCACGAAAAAAGTTGTTGAATAAATGTCTCAAAGTATGCTCGAGCGTACAGCGTTGTGACCCCTTGAGCGATTTCTTCTTTTAATGTCATACCCCCAGCTGGTAAAATTGGAATATAAAACGAAAATAGTATGATTAAAACAATAATAAATAAAAATATAGGAATAGACAGTCCCACTGCAACAAAAATAGAGATAGCATTGTCAGCTAGAGAATATTGTTTTATACCAGCGTAAACACCTATGGGGATAGCAATTAAGAGAGTTAAGATCAGAGGGAAGACACTGATCAGCAATGTGGGCCCAATCCTTACAGCAATTGCTTCAGCCACATTTGCACCACCAAAAAGGGAATTACCCATGTCTCCCATAATAAAATGAAAGAACCAATTAAACCATTGTGCCTGCGGAGGAGCATCGAGTCCATAAATCCGAGTTAATAGCTCTCTGTATTCTGCTCTGCCGTGTGGTGATTGGAACTGTGCCAACATTAGCTCTACAGGATTACCTGTGGTGACCAACAGAGCGTAACAGATTATTGAAATACCGATGAATATTGGAATAATAGTGATAAATCTTCGTAATGTGTACCTAATAACTCTATCATCGATAAATGGTCTAATGCCTTTAGGTAAGATAATTGAAATAAAGAGGGTAAAAGATAAGATTAAAAGCGGGATTACTCCAATCTGAATTCCAGGGAATATAGTGATTCCTTTAAATAAATCAGCTTGGAAATCAAAAAGTGATTGTAAGGTACTATCAAGACCTACTATAAATTGAATCCCAAGCAAAATAACGAATAGTACCGTTAAAAATATCATAAAAAAGAGGAACCGTAGAGAAGCTTTTTGCACTTTCCTATAAGTTTTGCCCAAAGACTCCACGAAACTTTGAGTAACAATTTGGGAGGAAGGTTTGCCCAGAGACATTCTCAAGAAGTAACAAGCACAAATGAAGATAGCTAGGGGGTACAAATAGAATTCTTGATTCTGGTAATAACCAGTAAGAACATCTTGTAGTAAAGAACTTAAAGGAAGATTTTGGATAGTTGTGAGAAAGCCATTGTAATTAGGTTGAGTTAAGCTGGCAACAAGAAGTGATACTAGAAGTGAAACGACTCCTGCAACAAGTATATTTGATGATTGGTCAACAGATATTGTCCATTTGAAAATTTTCAAGTCTGACTTTCTGTAAATTAATAAACAACCAGTAAATAGCAATAGAGCCGTGATTAAACCTATTATTAAAGCGGGTATAATACTCATACTAAAGACCCAGTAAGTTGTAAAGATTAAAATTTCGTAGTAATAAATAAAGAATAACACCACATCAAGTCCACAAAACGAGAAAGCAGCTAAGAAAACAAGGATACTGCCAAAAAGCAATATTTCTCTTGAATGAATCGTTATGTTCGATCCAATTTGCACCTCCCAATCCTTTGAAATACCGAGTATTAGTACTATTAATGAAATAAATAGCACCACAATAAGGCCGAAAGGCGAATCTATTCTTATATTTAGTAATTGGATTCCAGTCCTCTGTGCTAATCTACCTGGACTAATAAACCCCCATATTCCTGAAACAGCAGTAATAATGATTAATATCCAGAAATTTTTTAAGTCAATAGATTTAGTTTTAATTTCATTAGCCATTCGTTCCACCTGTCTTACTTGGCAAACCATTTTTAAAAAGGAAATAACCTGAAGTTAGCCTGTTTGCCAATTCATTTAAAGGATTTTGGTGTATGCAGTAATTCTGATTTGTTGATGATTTGTTGATGATTTGTTGATGATTTGTTGATGATCATAGTGCTGTTTCCACACCACATGACAAAAATTTCCACACCACATGACAAAAATTTCCACACCACATGACAAAGAATTTTTAAATGAAATATACGAAAATAAGATGTTCAGGACGTTAGTCTTGAAACACATAAGAAACGTCTTGAAACACACAAGAAACATATGAGATATAAAAATGCGAAAATTAAGAATTATGACAATACTGGTCATTTTGATCGGTGGTATGTTCGTCGCCCTATCAGCGACAACCTCAGTTTCTGGTGCAAGAATGACGCCAGAGCAATTTTTTGACGAACTTACAGCCGAGGATCGGTTACATATTAGGACCGCAATGGATTATGCTATCCCTCGACAGCAAATCATAGATAGCGTGCTGCTAGGACAAGGTGCGCTTCTTGCTTCTCCCATTGAGGCGAACGCTATTGGGTACGACTCAGCTATTCAGCCTCGAGAAGTCAGCATAGAAAAAGCACTAGACGAAATGGAAGCAGCTTTTGGTTACAGATACAACGACAGTGCAG
>JAUUVJ010000159.1 GCA_030589605.1 Candidatus Hodarchaeota archaeon
AACAGAGGCTTCTGAGCTATACTCCTCTATGTTCTTTAGGCAAAGGTCAAAGTAATATTTCGCTCGTGAAATTTCTGGGATTTTCAGCGAATCTAAAACAAATATTAACACTATTAAGCCACTAAAAATAAATTCAGATAACTCCCCAGTGAAACGATCTAGAAATGCTTTGGACCCTCCTAAATCAAAAAATGTTATTTCTGACTCTTCAAAAATGAGGACCCTTCTTTCATAATCAATAGTAGCAGGAAAACGCTCGTTTTTCGCTGGTAGTTTTCCCTCTATTATAGCTTTCAGGATCGTGGATTTTCCTGACTCTGATAATCCAAATAATAAGATTTTTTTAGCTGTTCCCAAATCCTAACTTCATTTGAATTTTTCAATTGCTACTCTCATAATTCTAAAGGTAATTTATAGGTTTCTATTATAAAATAACAGTAGAGCGAATCCAGCCTTTTACGGAGTTCGGTCATTTATTGAATGAGGGGTGATTTTCAAGAAATAAGTTTATTAGTCAAAAATAAACTTATCTCTCTTCACGATCAGAAATTTTGTTTACTGGAAAATAACACGCTACCCAATGATTCGGTTTATTTTCTGTTAAGGGAGGATTACCACTATAACATTTATCTTGAGCATACTTGCAACGCTTCGCAAATCGACAATAATTGGGGGGATCAATGGGAGTAGGAACTTCCCCTGTCAAGATTTCTCTACTTTTACGACTGCGTGGATCAGGAATAGGCACGCAGCAAAGCAGTGCTTCAGCATAAGGGTGTAGAGGATCATCAAAAACTTCATTAACTATACCCATCTCCACTATTTGACCTAAATACATCACTGCGACTCGATTACATACATGGCGAACAACTGAAAGGTCGTGTGAAATAAAGACATAAGTCAAATGGAATTTTTTCTGAAGATTTTCAAGCAAGTTAAGTACTTGAGCTCGAACTGACACATCCAAAGCCGATACAGGTTCATCCATTATTAAAATTTCAGGTTCTACCGAAAGAGCTCTTGCGATAACAATTCTTTGCCTTTGGCCACCTGAAAATTCGTGTGGGTATCGGTATAGGTGAAATGGAGCCAATCCTACGATTTTCATCATCTCAAGAATTCGTTTCTTCTTTTCTTCTCCTTTTGCTAACTTATGAATATCGAAGGGTTCACCAATAATATCATAAACTGTCATCCGAGGATTTAAACTTGAATACGGATCTTGAAAAATCAATTGGATTTTCTTTCGCATTTCATTTGTGGGAAAAGACCGATCAAAAATGTCTTTATCGTAATAACTAACTGTACCGTGTGTAGGTGTCAAAAGCTTTAAAATTAACTTCGCTACAGTTGTTTTCCCACAGCCACTCTCACCCACAAGCCCAAATGTTTCTCCTTTTTGAATAGAAAAATTTACTTCGTCGACAGCATGCACAGAAGACCCACTTCGGCTTCCAAATATACCAGTTTGTACGGGAAACTTTTTTGTTAGATCCTTTGCTTCTAAAATCGTTACCATTTCACTCACACTACTAATAAAGATGACATCTTACAAAATGTCTTTCATTAATTTCAACCCTTTCAGGTACAACCTTGCTACACTTATCCATAACTTTTTTACACCTGGGATGAAATCTACATCCCTCAGGTGGTGTAATGAGATTAGGTATTGAGCCTCTTATCACTTCTAAGTGAGAAAGCTTCTTATCAACTCGGGGAATTGAAGAGAGAAGATCAATTGTGTAAGGGTGCTTTGGATTTTCAAAAATCGTATAAACATCTCCTTCTTCAACAATATATCCCGCGTACATCACAGCCACACGATCAGCAATTTCTGCGACAACTGCAAAATTGTGAGTAATATATAGCACAGCTGTATCATATTTCTGTTTTAATTCTTCAATTAATTCAAGCACCTGAGCTTGGATCGTTACGTCTAAAGCTGTTGTTGGCTCATCTGCTATTAAAAGAGCTGGAAGGCATGAAAGAGCGGAGGCAATCATAACCCGCTGCCTCATTCCACCTGAAAATTGATGAGGATATTCAATTGATCGTCTTTCTGCATCAGGTATACCCACTACATTCATCATTCTAATTGCTTCTTTTGTTGCCTCATCAGGCAGCATTTTTCGGTGTACTCTCAAATTCTCAGCAATTTGATCTGCTACAGAATAGAGGGGATTTAAGGAGGTCATTGGATCCTGAAATATCATCGAAATTTTTCCTCCTCTGATTTCTCTCATTTTTTTATCTGATAACGTTAAAAGATCCGTATTCTCGAAAAAGACAGATCCACCAACAATTTTTGCGGGAGGGATAGGTAATAACTGAACTAGCGAAAGAGCAGACACAGTTTTACCTGATCCCGATTCTCCAATTAATCCGAGAGTTTCTCCTTTCTTTATATCAAGATCAATTCCCTCAACAGCTTTCACAACACCTTCTTCTGTGAAAAAATATACACGTAAACCTCTTACAGTTAATACAGAATTATTCTGACCATTCTCCCTGGTACTAGAATCTGGACTATTCCTTGTTGATTTTGATTTCAATGGAGTTACCTTCGAAGCATATTAGCTTTCAGCATTCCATGAAATATCTATAGTTAAAAACTTTCCTTTGAATGCACGAAAAGACATGAACTAGTGAATTTTTCAAATTTTCAACAATTGGTAATAGAAATAGGGTTTAAATCATATCAATTTGGATATGGATACAATGTTTACTGAATCAAGAAATTTTTTATGTTGATATCGTCAACAAACAAGATTTAGCTAAAAATTTGTAATTTCATACGATATTTGTGATGGAATGAGAATCTTCTACATTACTTCTGCTGCAAGCATCATAAACCTTAAAAGTAATAGTACTTTATAATTAGTTCGTTTTTGGGTTATTTCTTTCATTATTAAAAGCAAGACCCTAAAAATGATTGAAAAGAAAAATACAACATGAGGTAAATTTTGTGAAACCTAAAATAAGAACGTTACTGGTTCTTGTAATTGTTTTAGGGATGGTAGCAGGTGCTTTACCACAAGCAGTTTCCGCTGCAAATACTCGCCTGTCCCTTACATTGTATTACATGCCAGTTTCAAGACCATATTTCCCTGATGCAAAGAGCGTCGCGGAAATAATGCAAAAAAATCTCCAAGCTGTTGGTATCAACATAAAACTTGTTACCATGGACTGGGGTGAGTATCTGGAAGCCACAGAAGATGGCGAACATGATATGTGTATGCTAGGATGGAGTGCGGATATAGCAGATCCAAGTAATTTTATAGAAGTGCTATTACATAGTAAAGCTGCAGTTGTAGGGACTGCTATGAATGTTGCATTCTACAAAAGCGATGCAGTTGATGATCTCCTTGATGCAGCAATATCAGAAACGAATCAAACCATAAGAGATACACAATACAAAGATGCAATGTGGATAATTCATCAAGAATCACCTTGGGCGACTATTGCTCATGCAGATAATATAGCAGGAAGCCTTACTAGTGTATCTGATTTTGTAATTCATCCAACTGGGCCAGGAGCCAATGTTTACGGCAATGTTTCGAAAACAGGAGCTACTGAATTAATTATTGGCCGAAGTGGTGATAGTGACTCACTTGATCCAGCTCATTTTACCGATGGTCAATCTTGGATGGTAGCTCGTCAAATTTACGACGGATTATATAACATGCCTGCAGACTCAGAAATTGCAGTTCCAGCATTAGCAACAGGATATACTGTATCTGATGACGGATTAAACTACAATTTGACTTTACGTCAAGGTGTTAAATTTTCTGATGGAACCGACTTTAATGCATCTTCAGTAGTCTTTAGTTTTGAACGAGCTAGAGATTGGGGTGAAAATGAAACGGTCTATATGCAAAATGGATGGTCTCCACCTGAGGTTGGGTATTATGACTTTATTTACGGAGCTTATAATATGACGATCGAGAAGATCGACACTTACACAGTAAGATTCGATTTTGAAACAGTTTATGGACCTTTCATCCAAAGTCTCGGTATGGGTGTATTTTCAATTGTTAGTCCAACTTACGTCAAAGCTCATCCTTACGATCCCGAGGCAGGTTCAATTGATCATCTTGCCTTTAAACCAGTTGGAACAGGGCCATATAAATTAGTTTCTTGGGAAGAAGATTCTCTTATCACCTTAACAAAGAATCCAGAGTACTGGGGAGCAGCCGCTAAGATGAATACTTTAATTTTCAAGGTTATAACTGAGAATGCAGCAAGAATCGGTGCACTGACTGGTTCAAGCCCATCCATTGATATCACTGGCAATATAGCTGCCACTGACGCTAAAACTCTTGAAGATGCGTCAGGTGTAAACCTAAAATCTCAGAGTGGTATGAATGTTGGATATTTAGCTATGAACTTCCTAAAAGAACCATTCAGCGTAGCCACTTTAGTAGACGATCCTGACTTTGGTGGACAAACCAAACAGGGTTATTTAGTAGCTCGAGCTATTAACTATGCTATTGATAAAGATACAATTTTAGAGGAAGTTTATCAAGGTAAAGCAGTTAAGGCTAAAAACCCATCACCACCAGGAATCACCTTAGGTTACAATGATAGTATTTCACACTATGAATTCAATGCTACTAAGGCACAAGTTATGCTTGATTCCTTAGGCTACGTTTCCACTCCTGTCACGGCTGGTTTTGACACCTTTTTCATGTTAGTAAGCACGTTGGGTGTTCTTGCTACTTTTGTTGCTTTCAGAAGAAAACGACGATGATTGGTAATTAATCATCCTTCCCCCTTTTTTTTTAGCTTTTACTATAATCAAATGATCTAATTATTCTTTTTTTCAGTAGAAGGATTCAGTAAGAAAATGAAAAAACGGTCTCATTTATGATGATCTAGAAAGTTCCCTTTGTGAATCATTAAGATGAGCTCTTCTAACTAAATGTTCTTAATATTTAAATATGTAGGTCTCTAGGATTCTTGTTAGCTGTGTTCTAGACAATCTTGTGATGAGAATGAATAATTTGCAAATTGGAATAAGAACAAGAAATGTAACTATGAATTGTTTTACAGAATTAAAGAAAATTGATACTATTTCTATGTTAAATGAAATAAAGCTGATGAATGTGTTAATTATTTCCCAAAAAAAGATTGAGACTGACACTCCAGAATTTTCATTTAACAACATGAAATGAAGTATATGAAGAAGCTGATCCAATTTAAGTTCCACTAACAAAAATACAGTAAAAGGAAAAACAAAAATCATAATGAGTAGGTTAAGCAGCGATGAGGGAGCGATTTGATAAGAATTTTTTATAGTAACAAGTTCATGTGTAGGAATATTTTTTTGATTCTCGTTCTCTAAACGATCGTGGCTCCTTAAGAATCTCCAACGAATTTCCTTTACTAGCCTTAAGAAATTTTTTTCTGATAACCGATATAACACACCTAAAATTGCAAATGGGGTTAAAAGTTCAACTAAAGCAATAAATATGATTACAGTAGGTAAGATTATCTGCACCAGCAATGGAGAACCAATCATTACAATAAATGGAATTGTTAACGACCCCTCTCTGAAATATCGGGTTATCTGAGGAAGTATCGATTTTTGAATTGATTGGGAATTCGAATAGATTACTCTTTTTATCAGTATTCTGTCAAAGAAAAGAAAAAATCCAAACAGAAAGAGGAAATAAACTAATAATGATAGTTCTAATAAATTCTGTTCAATTATCATATTAATAATGTTCAATATGGAAATACCTTTGATAAATTGAGATATAGCTTGATTTCCATAGATGTTCTCCAGAATCAAGTATGTTAGACTAAACCCAGCAAAGAGGAAAATAACTTTAATTCCTTGGAGAAACAATAATTGAGTGAGAGAAATTATCAGAGCACGAGCATTACCAAATGTTTGAAAAAAATGATGTCCATCTTCACCATTAGCGACCATAATAATCCCTTCTTCACCTTTTAAATCTTGGATCTAATGCCTCTCGTAATCCATCACCCACCAAATTGAACGATAACACTGCTAATAAAATAGCAATTCCTGGAAAAAACACTAAATGGGGACCTGATAACCAATAATAGCGTCCATCAGCAATCATGGAACCCCATTCCGCAGTTGGAGGTAATGCCCCTAAACCAAGGAAGCTTAGTGCAGCGACTTCCAAAATGGCGGTACCAATTCCCAAAGAGGTATAAATAATTAATACTCCAAAAACATTTGGTAAAATGTGTTTCAATAAAATCCTAGGTGTCTTAGCACCCAAAACTTTCGCAGATTCGACATACATTAGTTCCCTTTCTACAAAAACTTGCCCCCTAACGATTCTTGCATAATATGGGATGTAAACAATTCCAACGGCGATCATAGCATTAGTTAAACTACTACCGAAAATGGCTAGAATGGCTAGAGCTAATAAGATACTGGGAAAAGCAAGGAGCATTTCAAGTATCATTGAAATAATCGAATCAATGACCCCACCGTAATATCCAGCTATTAACCCTAAAAAAGTTCCTGCAGACAAAGACACAAGAACAGCCAGAAAACCGACAGTCATAGATATTCTTGCTCCATAGATAATACGTATAAAAATGTCTCTACCAACATTATCTGTTCCAAATATATGTTCTAACGAGGGGGGTTCAAAGCTTGAAGCTCCATTTGCAAAAATTTCATTGGGGCCATAAGGAAAAATACCTTGTCCAAATATTAGGGTAAGAATAGTATCTAGATAAGAGAGAATAGCCAAGAAGGCAAAAAATCCTAAAAATCCAAGACCAAGAAGAGCCACTTGATTTTTTCTAAATCTTCTTAAGATGATCCACCAAGTTGTTGCTTCAGAAACTGTCTCTAAATCTGATTGTACTGAATCATGGTCAACGTTTTGCTTAATTTCCACTGGCCCATTATCTTTTTCTGGATCTGAATCCGTAAGGTTGTTCATAGTTAGTCTCTCTCATAATATCGAACTCTTGGGTCCAAATAGGCGTAAATTACATCTGTAATCATGTTAGCAAAAACAAATATTATAGCTACAATCATTACAAACCCCATTATCACTGGAGTATCTCTTTGAGTGATACTCAGCCAGATGTATTTACCTACTCCAGGCCAACTAAAAATGGTTTCTGTTAAAACAGCTCCTCCTAAGAGTGCACCAAAGTTCAACCCAATGACTGTGATAGTAGGTATAAGGGCATTCTTCGCAACATGTTTTAATACGACTAATCGTTCTCTTAACCCTTTGGAACGGGCTGTTCGTACATAATCCTTTCCCATTTCTTCAATCATAGAAGAACGCATCATTCTGGCAATCACAGCCATTGGTATTGTAGCTAATGCTATTCCTGGTAAAATAAGATTTTCTACTGTTGATATGAAGAATAGCCAGTTCCCTTCAACAATTCCCATGACGAATGAATCAATTAGATAAAAATTGGTATGAAATGCGTATAAATTTAATTCAGAGCTTAAAACGGGTTCAATTCGTCCAGTACCAATGAACCATCCGAGATCTCGGGCAAAAACTCCCTGAAGCATTAACCCCAACCAATAGATAGGCATACTTACCCCCACTAAAGCAAGTATCATCGCTAGATAGTCAGTCCGCGTATGTTGTTTATACGCTGATATGATTCCAATCGGGATCCCCACCATTATCGCTAATATCATTGAAACTAATGCCAATTCAATTGTTGCGGGAAAACGCAACCCCAGTTCATGTAAAACGGGTGTAGATGTATCATAGGACATCCCAATATCGAATTCAAATATTAATTTTTGCATGAATATAATATACTGATCCCAGACTGGCTTATCAAGTCCCCATATTTCTCGAACTGCTGCAAGCCGCTCTGCGGTTGGAAATTTACCAACCAAATCCCTCGCAGGGTCACCTGGGAGAATTCGAAATAGGATAAATACTATTGTAATTATACCTAAGATTACTATTATTGATCTTAAAAATCGTTTAGCCATAAATTTAACGAAATTTTGAAAATCATTACTTGTTAAGGCGGGAGATTCTTTGATCTTGTTCATAATTGATCATCTAACCGTGAAAGACAAAAATATCTTAATAAATAAGTCGAGTTATAGTTAGTTTCATAAATTTACCTATAAGTGAAAGAGTCATTGTCATTTTTCTTTGAACTAGTACAGTTTCAATCAAAAATTATTTTTGTTCTAGGCTTTTCTTGTATAAGCTTACTTCTGAACAAAAACAAGTGTTACATGATTAATATTATTATTTAGACAATTGCAAAACGATTTTTGATCTCAGGGGAGATGGAATCACAAATTCAAATCTATGTTTTAATATTTAGGCCTAAGGTTGGCAATTCTTAAGATTCAAGGCTAGAATGTTAATCTTAAGTCCTAATTTAAATTGCAATCCGAAATAGAGACCAAAATCTTTATATAGTCGTCTATGTAGTAGAGCGAATAGATTACG
>JAUUVJ010000398.1 GCA_030589605.1 Candidatus Hodarchaeota archaeon
ATTATGCATATTTAGTTGGTTTAGGAAATGCTATTGAATTAGAGGATAGGTTGAATGAAAATTTTGATTTTGACTTAGACCATGTAATTAGGATTATGAGGTTAAAAACAGCAATTGTTTTTGCTGGTTGTGTAAAGTTGGGGTGTATTGCAGCTAGAAGAGAGGATCTGTATACAAAAAAGTTAGATGACCTTATTGTTGCTGCTGGAATAGCTTTTCAAATACAAGATGATTATCTAGATATTCTAGGCAATCCAGAGAAATTCGGTAAAGTACAGTACTGGGATATTCAAGAATCGAAGCGAAATCTCTTCTTATATTTTGCACTAAAAACAGAACACGCCTCTAAAGTGAAAGAGATTTATAATAAACCAGTTGGCGAAAAAAACGAGAAAGATATTAAATCTATTTTAGAAATATTTCATAGTTTAGCCAATAAGGTTGAAGATGTCAGAGATAGATACTATAAACAAGCTATAGATGGATTAAAAGAAATCCAAAGTAAAATAAGTGATACAGATCCCGAAGGAAGCGATTTAATCGATTTTTTGAGAATCCTAGCTCAATATTTGGTTGAAAGAAAAAAGTAATTATAGTTAAATGTGAAATTCGATTTGGGAATGTTGAATCCCAATGAAAAGTAAAACTGATATTCATAAATATACAATCGAATTCACAGAGAGTTTCTGGATGAACCTTGTCGAGGTAGCTGGACATGGTAATGTTAAGAATTTTATGATTCAAGCATTAAAAGTAGCTCTAGAGGCTCATACAGTAGGAGCATTAATACTATGTGGAGGTAAAGGAACAAGTTTTCGTCCAATTTCTGTCGCTACTCCCGCAGTAATGTTACCCATTGGATATAAACCAATACTTGAATATTCAATAGACCTTTTCAAACGACATTCACTCACAAAGATTTTTCTTTCAACAGGATATTTAAAAGAGCATATTCAACAACAGTTTTCAGAAAATTATAGTCCTGGAGTAACTCTTAGACATATATCTGAAGATAAATCATTAGGGACTGCAGGGGCGGTTTTAAATGCACAAAAAGAATTTCGATCCACTTTCGTTGTAATGAATGGAGACCTAATAACAAATGTAAATCTGAGTTCCCTGTTAGAGTTTCATAGAAAAAGCATCAAAGAAGGCGGAATTGCGACTATTCTTATTCTTAAAAGTGAAGGTAGTAGTGGACAAATAGAATTTGAGGAAAAAGAAAATAAAATTACTAGATTTACAAGTGGTGGCAAGAGAGGGTTAGTTTACACAAATGCAGGTGTATATATTTTTGAACCAGAGATATTCAAGTTTATTGAAAAGCGAGTTTCTTCTCTCGAAAAGGATGTATTCCCTATTTTGACAAAGGAAGAACTTCTTTATGGATACATCCCAGAAAATCCTATTTATTGGAATCATATAAATAGCCCAGAAAAGTATAAACAGGGTTGGGGTGATTATTTAGCTGGGAAGCTTGATTTTTAAAAATATTTGAAAATTCACACTTCTATATACTAATAAGGATGAAAAAAGAAAGATCCAACGACTTCATTTGAATTAGTTTATTTTGGATGGCAGTATTTATGTGGTTAAATCGGATCTTATCTTGGTTAACATTACTAATTTCTTTAATCATAGCCTGTTTCATTCCTTTTTACACAGCTACAAGTATTATGCTTATTTTATCATCGAAAGAACTACTAGGAATAACCCTAAATCTTTTTCTTCTTTTTATTGAGGAAATTGGATTTTTGTATGCATTTTACTTATTCTACATGATTTCAGGTGCTTTAACATTTCATCAACAATCAACCATTCCATCTTATACATTTACTAATAAACCTCATTTCACTGTTATTGTACCATCACATGGAACTCCATTTTCTATACTTCGAAAAACTCTCGAAGGAGTAATAAAATTAGATTATACTAATTTTGATATTATAGTAAGCGATAATTGGCAAGATTCACTAGTTACACAACAATTGAAAGAATTTTGTAATCATAATCAGATCCAGTTTTATCATAAGAAAGATTCACGTGGATTTAAAGCAGGAAATATTAATGCAGTTCTTGAAAAAGTTTCAGGAGAATTTGTTGTCATTTTAGATTCTGATCATATTCCTGTTCCAAATTTATTAACTGAGTTTTCCAAAGCAATGATAAATGAGAACATTGGCTATGTTCAAGCTAAAGTAGCCTATCGAAATACAAAGAAATTATATCAAGCAGCAAATTCGATTTTATACTCACAATTTTACGAAATTATTGAAGCAGCAAAAGATTCGAGAGGAGTTGTCCTATTCAACGGTACTACTGGGTGTTTCCGGAAAAAAGTATTACTTGAAGCTAATGGTTTCTCTGAGGAGACATTGATAGAAGATATTGATACATCTATAAAGATTTTATCAAATGGGCATCAAGGTAGGTATCTCAATTTCATTGGATCATATGGTCTTGTACCTGAATCAGCAAAAAAACAAGTCTCTCAATTATGGCGATGGACTCATGGTGCATGTACTATTATGCGGTTGAGAACACGGTCTATTTTAACTTCAAGTAATTTAGGGTGGAATAAAAAGTTTGAACTATTGTTGAATGTTTTTGCTTTTTTTGCTGGAATATGTACGATATTTTTCGTTTGTACCTTAGCTATGATGGTTGTTACGAATATTCCACTAATAAGAGGAGAACTATTTGGAATTAATCTCGGATTAATAATGCCAACACTAGTGGGTATAGCTTATGTCTTTGCAGCTATTCTTGCAATATTTTGGGAATCAAGAGAACAACATTTTTTTGTGAGAGTCTTATATCTCATTCCATTCTTACTTTTTTCTTTAGGAGCTTTTTTATTTCTTATTTCTGGAATGATTGAAGGATTTTTGCTGAAAAATACTCCTACAAGTGAAAAAAGTATCTGGAATCGGAATCTTCCTTTAATACGTAATTCGATTCTAGTACTCTGCCTCTGTGGGTTATTGTTTGGAATAGGTTTCTTGGGGATGACCCAATCAAATGAAGACCAAATGATACTCGCATCATATGTAATCGGAGGAGCTGTTGGATGGATATTAGCTCCATTAATGCTTTTGAAAGAGGAATTATTTTCTCCTAAGATTGATGAATGAGAAGGTTGAAGAGAAATAATCAAGAGTTTTCGATTAAATAGCGATATCTACTAGCTCCGATAAAATGAGCAATTCTCAACGCCTCAGGAATTGTTCCAACCACGGAACATTTTTTAAGAAGCGAGAAAGCGTCATGAGGATGAATTCCTGAGACTTGGATGAGTAATAAGGGTTTTTTTTGAACTTCTATTGGTTTTCCAGCTTGTAAGATAGTTTTCCAGTTTGTTTCATCCCCTGGAAATACTTTTTCTAGAGCAGAATGAATCTTCTTAAAATCAGGATATTTCCGAAGAACAACGATTACTGGAATTCCTAGATCATTAGATAATGAATTTATGTCTATAATACCGAATCCTCCAATAGAAATACCCTGAAGAAAAACAGCTTGGATTTGATTCTTATGTGAGGATTTTAAGATCATGTTACGAATAGCCTTGGTAACATATGAGTCGTCTCTTCTAATTTGGCATTGAATAATGCCTTCAACATAAGCTGATCCTTTCATTACTACTCCATATACGGGAATATCAAGAAAATCATCAGATAATCGATTAAAGCCCCCATCATCAATTCCAATGATTGGGGTTTTATCTTTAATACTTCTCCACCGTTTTATTGTTACTTCTTCAGTCATCAAAACACCCAAATTATCTTTGGATATTTAGATCAAGCACTAATGATTGTTTCGATATGAAATCTTGATTGTCAACAAGGAATTGTAGAAAGTAGTAATTACGTATTAGTGGGAATTATCTTCCTGTACAGATTTGATTCTATTTTAAATGTTTTAATATAAAATCAATATGCTTCCCGAGGTTGAGGAATCAATGAGCTTGCACGGAGACTCCAAAGTTCATCTTTCAGCATATCACGGATAGCAAATCTAATCGCTTCAGAGCGATTTGGATATCTTCCACTTCG
>JAUUVJ010000294.1 GCA_030589605.1 Candidatus Hodarchaeota archaeon
AAACATTCTAAGTGGTTTGGAACTATAGCGAGTTTTATTGTTTTTTTACCTATTGATTTGATTTCGTGAAAACCAATAATCTCATCAAAAACAACTCCAATCACATAAGTGCTCTTCTGGCTCCTATAAAAAAGAACTCGTGATTGTAAAGTCTGAATAAATGATCCATCTTTACAATTAAGATACTCTTTCAAATTTATAACAGGTATTCGCTGAGTTTGGCGGTTATGAACTGATACAATAAATTTCGGTAGTTGAGCTGTTCTTTTTGTTTCAATAAACTCTATTATTCCATCAATATGAACAGTTGAAATTAGGAAATCGTTTGAATCAAGTTTTACATGGAAAAAAGATTTTGTATCGCTATTATTGGGTTGACTCTTCTTTGGGATAATCAAATACATCCCTTTCTTTATTATTTGTTTTCAACTTGTTTGATTTATAACTAATTATAAAAATAACCTATTATTCGTATGGGTAGGGTTGTCCTAAGGTATTATGATTACTTAATTCTGCTAATGTCCGTTTGTACCCCTGTAAACCTTTATCAAGAGTAGCTCCAATTGGAATTAAAGCTATGACATTCAAATTATTCCATTCGTCAGTAATTCCAACCAGTGAATGAATGAAATCTTGATCAAAATCAACAACTAGTGAACAACCGAGGTTAAGAGTAGTAGCTGCCATCATTAATTGAGAACTAGCTATTATGGCATCTATGATATTCGTATCATCCGCATCTTCTTCATCAGATACCACGACGACCGCAAATATTGCAGCAGCATTTACTATCCATGACAAATCCTCCACACCATCAGCTATCTTTTGTTTCAAAGCCTGATCATCAATAATGATGTATGTAAAATTCTGAATTTCGGATAAACTTGGAGCAAGCTGAGCACAGGCCATTAATTGCTTTACTTGATCTGCATATAACGATTGGTCAGCTTTAAATTCCTTGAATCTTTTATTACGGATAACGACTTCAAAAAAGTCCATAATATCTCTCCTTATTCGATCTTTGATTGTTTCCTTATTTCTATCCCGTGATTACTCCATTTACTAATCTTGTAATATTAATTTGAATAACGTATTATTAGGGGATCTAAGAGATAAGCTCTTAATTGCCTAATATAGAAGCCATATATAATAATTTCCTTTCGTTCTTCCCTGCTTTAACATTTTCTAGTATTGTTACTCTTAGAAAAACGAATGAAACGAAAAAAACAAAAGCGGGATGATTCACGTGGCAAATATAAAAGAGCAATTGAAGCTTCATTACGATCAACAAAAAAAATTGATCGAACAAATTAAAATTATGAGAAATGAGCTAGAAATAGAGCAAAAATTAACAACCCGCTTTCGAAAACAAAGAGACAAATATAAGAAAGAAAGGCAATCACTCTTAGAAAAAACTGCTCCTGAAGTTGAGTCAAGAGATTCTCAAAAAACTACTCTAGAGAAGCTCAAAAAACGCCGTGATTTTCTCAGAAGACAAGCTCAAAGAAAAGATGGACCAGTATTCAAAATTTTTACTCCAAGTCAATTAGAAAGCCTAACTATCGTAGAATTAAAATTCCATCTATATGAATTGGAATTTAAGCAACAAACAACAAGTTCTATGTCTAAAGATGATGAAGAAATATTACTAGAAGAAATCAGCCGAATAGAAGATAGGATTTCCCTTTTAGAAAAAAGAGACGAAGTTAGGGTGGCTGATTATCTTGGTAATATACCTGAAACTAAAGAAAAAATCAAACAGGAAATTTCAGAAATTGAAAAACAGATATCTCAAGAAGAATCGGATAAAAAAGAAATATCTGATAGAGTCCAAAAAATCTATTCAAGAATTAAACCCATGAAAGAAGAAGAAGATAAATCTCATGAGGAGTTTGTAAAACATCTACAAAAGGTCGATGAATTGAAGAACTTAGTTCAAGCAAAACAAGAAGAACTTGATTCCTTAAAGAGTAAAATTGCGAAAGTTAAGAAACTATTAGTAGAGGAAACGCATAAACAAAAATATGGGGTTATAGAAGAGAAAATTCAAGTTTTACTTAAAAAACGCGAAAAAGGGGAATCTTTAACTGTCGAAGAACAAGAATTTCTTATGGGATATGGGTATGTCCCATTTTAAGACTTTTTCATCTGATTTTGAATTAGAAAAAACGTAAATACTCCCTTCTACACACCTTTGTTAGAGGTTCTTTAATGTGGATTTGAAGAATCTAAAGTATTATAATGAATTTTTTGTTTGCGCATATTGTGGATACTGCGTTAATTATAAAACTAATGCTGCTTGTCCAACATTTTATTCTTCCCACCATGAAATCAGCACGGGAAGAGGAAAGATGATCACTGCACGTAACCTTGCCCAAGGATTGCTGAATAAAAAGGAAGGTTTGACTGCACTAACAGAAGGACTATTTTCTTGCACTTTTTGCGGAGCATGTGAGCAAGTTTGTATAGTAGATATACCCTTAACCGAAGCCTATACAGAATTAAAGAGTTTAGTTCAGGATTTTTTGCCAAAAGGAATCAAAAAAGTTTTTAAATCTTTAGATAACTCAAAAAACATTTATGGGATGGATCAAGAAGATAGGAATCTATGGAGCATTGATATAGAAGAAATTTATGAAGAATGGGTAAACACACCTGCTAAAATAGGATATTTCATTGGTTGTGTAGCCTCATATTATAGTACACCAGGAAGAACTCCCGCAGCGGTCTTAGAATTAACAAAGAAAGCTAACGAAAAGATATCAATCTTCTCCCCTAAAGAACATTGTTGTGGAAATCCATATCTCTTAGGAGGACGAAACGATAAAGCTAAAGACTTAGCTAGATATAATATTGAAGTAATAAAAAATTTAGGGATAGAAACTCTGATTACTTCGTGTGCAGGATGCTATCGAGTTATAAGTCGTGAATATCCAAAACTATTGGAAAAGGAATTACCTTTCAAAGTGATTACTCATATGGAGTACATATATAGCTTGATTAAAGATAATAAAATAAGTATCAAAAGTGAAAATCCAGTTAAAGTATCATTTAAGGATCCTTGTGAACTAGGTCGCCATTGTGGAGTGTATGATATAGCACGTGACCTTATCAATTCCATTCCAAACGTAGAAAATTATGAACTAGCTAACAATAGGGAAAAGGCCTTATGTTGTGGAGCAGGTGGATTATTGAAAATAAATCACCCTAGAATGGCTGAGGATATAGCCAATATATTAATTGCACAGATGGAAGAAAAGGAAATCGAACTTTGTCTTAATGCATGTCCAACCTGCTTATTTAATATCGATCAACAGCTCAAAAAGAAGAAATCTCAAATAAAGTCAATCGATATTGTTGAGCTTGTTCTAGAAAGAACATAAGAATCAAGGGGAGTTTAAAATGGCAAACTCATCAGATTTATTAACAATCTCTGTTTTACAACCCAGATTGAAGCTCAATGATTTGGATTACAATCTAAAAAGCTATTCTTCTATATTTACAAAGTTTTCAACGAAATTGAAGAAATCTCAAGTGATTTGCTTTCCTGAATATTGGAATGGTATACGAAAAGACAAATATTCGGATAATGTTCATGATTTAACGCTAGAATTTCTAAAGAATACCTCCTCTGACTATTCAGCGTGGATTATTGGAGGAAGTCATCTTTTCAAAGAGAATAAAACCTTTAAAAATAGATCTCATGTCCTATCTCCAGAAGGAAAACTCATTGGTTTTTACGACAAACGTCATCCATTTGGATATGAACAGCATCAAGGAATAATGTCTGGTGAAAAGGATTTTTTCTTTAAAATTGGTAAATGGAAAGCTACAATTAGAATATGTAACGATCTTTGGAACACACATGACCATTCAATACTGATAAAAGAAGGAATTGATATTATTTTCTCTCCAATTTTGACTTCATTATCTGAACAGTCATATACTAACTATGGACGCTTTTTATGGCATAATCTAGCTGTTATACGATCAAAAGAGGCTGCCTCAGCAGTGGTTGTTAGTGATTCTGCAATTCAGGTTATAAAAGAACCATATTGGTGTGCTGGTGCAAGCTGTATCGCAGATCCTTCAAGCCGATTTAGCAATCAAGAACCATTTGGGACAAATTTATTGGTTTCAATACCAGATGGAAAGGAAAATATTCTTTCTGTTACATTAGATCTGAACAAAATTCAAGAACAGAAACAATATCGACTTAAAATGGGATTAATGGAAAACGAATAGAATCTATAGAATTTTGGGTTATAAATTCCGAAATTTGAAAAAAAGAAAAGGGAGGGGAATTTTAGAGAGTAGGGAAAAATCCTGTGATCATTATCACTAATCCAACGAAGATTACTAACCACATGAATATCCAATTCAAACCAGACCAACGATTCTTAAAAGTCTGACCTTGTTCTGTTACAATCTTCCACACTGCCAATACAGGTGAGGGAGAACGGTGATACCAACCATAAGCCTTTACTCTAGTTCCTTTTCGAGGACGACGGAAAAGTGCAAATATAAAGGACATAAAACCTAAAATAGGACTATAATCAAGAGTAATTATCCCAGTTTTATCTTGAATGACTAGATCTTCACTTAACCAATATCCAGGTGTACCAAGTCCAACAACAACGCCTTCAAATACAGCAGGCTTCCCACGAAGGGGAGATGCTTCATAATAAGAATTTTTAGTATGATCTGTCAAACAATGAAGAACAGTTACTGTAGGATCACTATCTCTTATTTTCGGATATTTTTCACTACGACGCCATTTCCAAACTAAAGCGAACAGAAGTAAGCCAGCACCAATACCTATTTCAAAATTCAATTGAATATTAATAGCTATTACTGCACCTATTATTGGTAACAGAAAGAAAAGCAATGGGGCAACATAAGATAAGAAAATATCGATGATAAATTCATCCCATAAGCTTTCAGGTAGTTTAACTTTACCAACTCCAGGAAATTCAGGAGGCATCCCATTTTCTACCTGCATTTTATTTAAAGCAAGAATCCTTTTTGCAGGGAGTGGATGAGTTGAAGAGAGTTCCAAAAATCTACCCCATGGATTTGATAAGTCCCATTGAGTTGCTTTAGCAACAGTTTCCTCATTTAACTCCATACCACGTCCATAAGTAGACATAGCTAGGCTTTTAGCTCCAGAAATATCAAAAATACCTAAAGAACGCATTCCAGTGTTAAAAGCGTATTGCTTGGAAGCTTGTTTTCTCGCACTGGGGGATAGATTTTTATCATTCATTCTTGTTACATTTTCACTATCAGATTTAACCATACCATATGCTATTTTCACTAATGCTCGTGATAAAGCTCCTGGATTTCCAACAGCTGTCGCAGAAAAAGAATCTGCATAATATTCACGGACTCTAGATAGTAGCATAACTACATAATGAGAGATCCAATACGCAATGAAAGCGAGGATTGCTACACCCATTGCTATGGCGCCAATTGAAGCTGCATCATCACCACCTTTTCTAGTCCCACGAGATAAAGATGAAACACGAGCAAAAGTCCACATTCCTTGAAAGAAAGAGTAACAAATCAAAGGAACAGCAGCAGCCATTGTCATCCAAATAAAATCACGATGGATAATATGACCACATTCATGAGCTACGACGGCAAGCTGTTCTTCTTTATCTAAATAGTTTGTTATCCCTTCAGTTATCGCCATTCTAGCTCTTTTCTTAGTAT
>JAUUVJ010000311.1 GCA_030589605.1 Candidatus Hodarchaeota archaeon
CTTAGTTTTTTTAGTTTAGCACTTATTTTAATCGGAATGATAAAAAGAAGAAAAAATAGATAATTCTGGTAAAAATTTAGAATCTTACCTTTTCTTCTTTTAATACCAGAGAGCCCTGTTTTATTTCCAGCCCTCAACTTGATGGGTCCTACAAAAGGGAAGAAGCATTACTCTGAATACAAACCTGCTTTAGTGAATAGTTTACAGACAATTGTCCTTTATTATCTAGTTGAAGCAGAATTAGCTAGTCGTGAACGAGAATCTCCAGAAAATTTAGATATCGAAAAGTTAGAGAAGAGAATAAAAGACCTAGAAAAAAGGATGAAATCATAATCTGTAGTATTATAAAAAGAATGATTCCTTTGTAGATCGATGGAGTCCAAAATTTTTTTTTTATGTGATTATTAGAGGCCATTTTCCTGTGAATACACCTGAAATAAGCTTTTTACATATAGCTGATACTCATTATGGATCAAATTGGTCGAAAAGAGTACGGAATAGACAACGAAAAGCTTATGGTGAATTATTTTTTGAAAAAAGTGAACGAGCAATTAATAATGCATTGATAAAACATAACATTGATTTTATAATTCATTCTGGAGATTTTTTCAATCGTAGCAAACCTCCTCCAGAAGTAGTTGATCGTGCAGTAAACCCTTATATTCAGGCAGCGAAAAATAACGTACCCATATATATTTTACCAGGAAATCATGAACGAAGTAAGTTACCATTTGGTTTACTTCACTATCAGAATAATTTTCATGTTTTCAAAAAACCTTCTTCCTTTGTTTTTATTAAAAACGGAGTTAACATTCAATTAACTGGTTTCCCATATATTAGACACAATGCTAGAGCCAAATTCAACTCTATCGTAAAACTTGCTTCCAATATTACTCCATTAACTCAACCACAATACAAAATATTAGTTCTACATCAATTGATAGAAGGTTCTCGTGTCCAACATTATGTATTCAGGAAGGGTCATAATGTTATCCCATATAGAAAGATCCCTAGAAATTTTGATTATATAGCCTGTGGACATGTACATCGTTTCCAATTTATTTATCAAAATAATAATTCAAACAACTTATCAAGGATTGTTTCATCAAATAAATATCCTTTCGTTAAACAAAATCATGTGAATCGATGTTATCAGTTACTAAATAAAAGTGGAACTCCACTAGTTCAAGTTAATGAACCTATAATCGCATATCCTGGCTCATTAGAACGTGTTTCTTTCATGGAAAGAGAAGAACCAAAAGGATACATCATAGGTAATTTATTTCTATCTGACAAAAAAGATTCAATCATTAAAGCAGAATACCAATTTCATCAATTGAACGCAATACCTATGATATATGAAGACTGGAATTTATCTGATAATCCTATCAAAGATTTTGTGTATCCATTACTTAAAAAACTAAGGGATATTTCACTTAATACAATATCTAAAACTTCAACTATAAAAGGTGTGGTAAGAGTAAGGATCAAAGGAGGAACTAATATTTCATCATCTGAACTTGATGTTTTGAAACATGAGGCTGAAAAACTATCCTTTTATCTCACTTTTTCCTATACCCCATGATTAAGTTGGAAAAAGGATTCTAAGTAGATTATTGAATTCTTTGTTTCATTTATCGTACAAATGGAACAGCAATAGTAAGATAAATTATAACTAAGAGGCTACTAAATCCACTTGTTGACCTAACTTTAATAGAAGAAACTTCAATGCGACACTGAAGATCTGAAGCCCAATTTGATGAAATATTAATATCAAAATAGAAATCCGTAGGTATATCTTTTTCAAAGGATATCTCAACGCTAGTGATATCATTCGGTTGAAGAGGCGCGATTGAACGTGGATAATCAATTAAATATCCATATATAGAAGGAACTATTGATACAAATGCAGTATCTGTTGTATTGAAATATGGAGAACCTGATTTTACATTCAAACTTACCTGGGTAGAATCAGATGATTTCTCTGCGGAAACCAATTGAATCCAAGGTGTGAGAGAAATCCAATACTCTTGAAATGCAAAAAGCTCTTGATGCAGAGCTTCAATCTTATTTTCAGGGGGATTGAAATATTCAAATATTGTTTCTAATTCGAAAGCATAATGTGTAGAGTTGCTCTCAGAAGCTGAGTATAAATAATCATCAGAACCCTCCATATGATAAATCTCGGTTGTTAAAGAGATGGTTTGTTGTGCGGTATAAGACCAATCTGCCCATTCTCCAGCACACGTATAACCAACATAACTATCATTTTGGGAGATATCTTCAGGTATGAAACTTTCAGGTAAAAGATCCCTATCCCGAAATGTCTCCATCATTAATTCATACATTAGATACTCCGCTTGACGAACTTCAAGTGTATAACTCCAATCAAACAACGTGGCATTTATCCCACTATGCAAACTTTGTGCATGGGTAAAATTATGACTGGATACAAAATTCATCAATACACGTGTTTCATTTTCAGAAGCAGGTTCAGGCCCTGGATAGTCTTCCTTAAACTTGTCATTCCCCCAACCAGAATCACAAGAACTATCATTCCAATGAAAAGGATAATTTCGATTGAGATCTACTCCACCTATCCAGTCTTCATTGATAAAATTATCAGAATCATTGTCATTACCTTCATAATAAAATACCCAAGTTTTATTATCCCATCCTTCTTTCGGTCTAACAGCAAATTCTGAGATTCTTCCATCTCCATCCACGTCGCTAGGACCATCTTCATCAAAAAAACCATCATCATCATCATCATATGGCTTCATCGTCTTTCTTAACCATTCGTTTTCATAAAGTACATGATCCAATGAGTCAGGATTCAAAGTGACAATAAAATAGATAATAAATTTGTCTAATAGATTTATAGTTGAATCATCACCACTATTGTATTTGTTAACTAAATCTCGAATTGTACGCAATGTATGCTCAATTGTGATTTGTTCACGAGCATGATGATGAGCTACGATATAGGTTTTCCCTTTTACCTGATCTTTTATTTGCTCATTTGTAAGTTTAATTAAAGGTATAGTATTATTACTGTAAGAATACCCTATGCTTGAATATTCTATTAAGTGAGGAGCACTATTGTTAAAATTTTCCAATTCTAGATAGACTTCCGTCAAATTATGATACCTATTTTGAATAAGCAATACCAATTGGCCCTGGTTCATTTTACGATAAGGCATTATGCGTTTTTGAACATTGATCCTTACATCCTGATCGATATTTACTGCAACAATTGGATGGATATTTACTAGAAAAAGAAACAGAAAACCTATACTCAAAATCAGTTGTGATTTTTTCACTATGATCACGATTGGAGAAATAGTATAGTATATAATTAAAGGGTTCTATGTCTGCATATAATCTAAAGAAAAAAAACGAAGATGAATTTGAAGTGGCAGATATAACACAGGTCAATCATTTTAGACGATTAGAAAAAATGTACCATGGACACCCTCTAAACCAATTTTTTGAGGCTAACCTTAAAATTAGTAATAAAATAACTGATTTAGATATACCTATTAAGAATTCTTTTCATCATGCAGCTGGTGCTGTCCATGGATCTGTATATTTCAAAGCGCTTGATGATGCAGCTTTTTTTGCTGCTAATTCTGTAGTTTTTGATGTATTTTTACTTACAGCTAGCTTTACAACTTATTTTATCAAACCAGTCGTTTCTGGAATTCTGAAAGCTAAAGGCAAACTTGTCAATTCTACACGGACCCAGTTTATATCCGAAGCAGTACTCTATAACTCAAATAACGAGGAAATCGGTAGAGGTAATGGTATATATGTTCGAAGTAAAATTAAACTGGATGAATTTTTAGGTTATTCCTAATATTGGAAAATATTCACGATTCTTTAAAGATTGGCTGGTTGACTAGTTAGAAAGATACTCAACATAATCTAGTGATACTAATATAATTATTATTCTAGATTTAGCTTAACTTCAATATTATAGGTGTCAGGAGCAAAGAAAACATCACGAAAAATCTTCTCAATTACTTTCACAGCTTGATCAATGGTAACCTGTGCTTGAAACGCATAACCATTTGATTCTAACATCGCCCCAAAAATATCTACCAATCTTTTTCTTTCATTCTTGGTCAGCTCAACTTCAGGTACATCTATCATTAATAATCTATCATCCCTGTCTCTAATAAATTGCACGAATTTTTCAGATTCAGGATCAGTGAGTATTACTAAAGCTCCTGATTCTCCTTCATGTAATATAGTTTCAAGATACGTACGGATGAGATCAAGTCGTTTTTGCTTTCTCATAAGAATTCCATCAAATAATAGTTCTTTTTACCCTTTTAAAAAGAATTTGCTCCTGTTTCAATCTACAAAAGTACTTTTAATTAATAATGATTTTCTTCCTTTTTATTATGCTAATATAGTATGAGTTTTTAGTATACTCTAGAATTAGAAGTTATAGTATCTAGATAATAAGGGATACAAAGCTTTTGGTTATATACAAGGTGAAAGAATAGATGGATATAGAATTAGCGGCTCATGATTATATTTCTACAAAGGAAATTGATATCACGTTAAAATTAGCCTTAAAATTGAATAGACCTATATTAATTGAGGGGCCTGCTGGAACAGGTAAAACTAGTGTTGCCATTGCTATATCCAAAGCATTAAATTGGCCTCTCTTTCGTATACAATGCTATGAAGGCGTTACCTTTGAAAGCAGAATTTTTGCACAAATCTCATTTTTACTTTATCTGAAGATGCATTAATAAGAGAAATAGTTCATATACGATCTAGTGAAATCATTTTCTTTTAACAAATACCGGAGAGCAAGGATAGGTGAGTTGAAATGTTGAGAAAAAAGACTAGAAAAAAAACAATTATTCCTAAAATGATTGGTTTGACAGGTATGATAGTAATTTTACTTATGATGAGAATGATTACCGACCCACCCATGACCATAAACCCGATTATTGAACCACAAGAAGAGGAAATTGTCTTAATTAATGAAAACATCCCCAATTTACCTCAATTTTCTGTTGGTCAATGGGGTATGGATACAAATCTGTCAAAGTCCAATGCCTCTTTTATCGGGGAAGCTTTTAGCGGGACAAATATGCATGATTCATCGGGTTATTCTGTGGCAGGTGCGGGTGACGTCAATAATGATGGTTATGATGACATTCTGATTGGAGCGTATGCCAGTTGTAATGGGGAAATTGAGTTACAAGGAGCAGGTCAGACTTACCTGATCCTCGGTCGGCCCACTACTGACTGGCAGATGGACCTCGACTTGTCCGCGGCTAATGCCTCTTTTATCGGGGAAGACCGTTCAGATAATTCGGGGTATTCCGTGGCTGGAGCAGGTGACGTCAATAATGACGGCTTTGACGACATCCTGATCGGGGCGCCTAATGATGATGATGGCGGAAATAACGCGGGCCAGACTTACCTGATCCTCGGTCGGCCA
>JAUUVJ010000368.1 GCA_030589605.1 Candidatus Hodarchaeota archaeon
ATTACAAATATGAAGGTGAAAAATCACCGACTGGGTCACATAAAGTAAATACAGCTATCACCCAAGCATATTATAATATGAAAGAAGGAGTAGAAACACTCATTACAGAAACGGGAGCAGGGCAATGGGGTAGTGCTTTAGCTTATGCAACAAGTCTTTTTGATTTAGCTTGTGAAGTATATATGGTTCGTGCTAGTTTTGATCAGAAACCTCATCGAAAAACAATAATGGAATTATATGGAGCAACAGTCTTCCCATCGCCTTCAAAAAATACGGAATTTGGTCAAAAACTTTTAGAAAAGAACCCAAAGCACCCAGGCAGCTTAGGCATAGCAATAAGTGAAGCTATTCTTCAATCTCTTGAAAATGAAAAAACCAAGTATTCACTTGGCTCAGTATTAAATCATGTCCTTCTACATCAAACAATCATTGGCCTTGAAGCTAAAACCCAATTTTTAAAGGCTGAAGAAGGTTTAAAAGGCCCTGATTATGTTATTGGTTGTGTAGGTGGTGGAAGCAACTTTGCAGGTTTAGCTTATCCATTTTTACGTGATAAATTCACTAATGGATATAAATTAAAAGCTGTTGCAGCAGAATCTGTAGCTGCTTCCAAAATGTCAGATGGAGATTACAAATATGACTTCGGAGATACAGCTAATACCACGCCGCTCTTAAAGATGTACACTCTAGGATCTGATTACATTCCACCACCAATTCATGCTGGTGGTTTACGTTACCATGGATGCGCACCTTCATTGTCAGTATTAATCGATTCAGGGGATGTTTCACCTGTGAAATACACCCAGATAGAAGCATTTAAAGCTGCTGATCTATTTATTAAAGCTGAAGGGATTGTACCAGCTCCAGAGTCAGCACATGCCATAGCAGCAACGATTGACGTCGCAAAACAGTTCAAAGAAAAGGAAGGTACTATTCTATTCAATCTTTCTGGCCATGGTTTATTTGATCTTGGTGGTTACAAGAAGTATCTTGCAAATGAGTTGAAATAGAACTATAAAGTTCTTTTTCCTCTTCTTTTTTCTACTTTTTTGTAAATTTAATAATATAAAAAGAAAAGGAGCATCAAGTAATCACGGATTACGGAATCTAAAGCTTTTTTAACTCTTATTATGATTTATCGGTCTATATTTCATAAATCCATCATCATTACTTCGGAATCTTAAATAAGTGAGCTCTTCCTTTTTTGCCTACTTGTGATAAGAGTCCGAGATTGCATAAACTATAGGTCATCCAACCTGCAATTCGAGATTTTCTTCTTTCATTTCCTTGAATTTCCAGTTGATCACTAATGTTTAGATTAGTAAAGACTTTTGGTAAGTTTTCAGGTAGAAAAGTAAGTAAATCAGCCTTTTTGCGTATTTTAATTGAATTTTCTATATTTATTAGTTCTCGTTGTATCATTTTGTATCGCGGCCGGTTGCTCTTTTTCCACCTTCCAATAAATTCTTTTTTTACATGTTCTCTTATGAGTAAAACATCAAATCCTAGTTTTTCAGGGATAAACGGTGTTCTGAAACTGACCAGCTTTTCAAATAGTGAATAAAAATCAGCTTTCTTTGTTTTATTTATGTAGCTAGTACCAATTATGTTTCCATTTTTCATTCTAGTAATTTTCTGCCTTACCACGATCGGATGGACAATTATTACTTTCATTATGCTTTTTTTTCGAGTTAATAACTCAATTTTATCATAAAATCCCTTTCCAAAGTTATGTCTCTGAATTTCAAATGCCCTGTTATTGAGTGTATCAAATACATCAATTCTGAATTTTCGATTATCTATCTCAATCGGAACCTCTTGTTCTCCTTGTATTATAGAATCTAGGTATAGCTTCTTTAGTTGCTGATGTACTTTCGTTTCTTGACCTCTCAAAGGATTTTTTATTCTCTGCATTGACTTTCAGCTTATTTTGTATATTACTTCTAATCTATCTTTCTGTAGAAACCATCTAGGCCATAATGCTTCAAGTAAGGAAATTATTTTTACTAATACACATAGATTATTGAATATTCGTCATACTCCTGTCATATGCAACAAAAATATGTTAAATGCTAGAATTATTGTTTTAAAACAGAAAAAATCATTTCCGTAGATCATAGAGCTGATATGTCAATTCCTTTTTCTCAATCCAATCGATTAGTTCCTTTAAGGTGTATTTGAATGATTCTCCCCTTCCTCCTGCAGCTCTAGGATGTCCACCTCCAGAAAATCTCTCAGCTATACGATCTACACGAATTTTTTCCAATTCAGAGTCAGAAATTCGAGAATTTACTCTAAATGAAAGTCCAGTGAAACGTTTACCAGGATAAAAAACACATGTAATTTTCACATCTCGAGCAAAAAGGCTTTGAACCAGTGCAGAAGTCACTATTTTCTTTTTACCCTGAACAATCAAGATCATATCTGCGATTTCAAACTCTTCACCCAATTTAACACTATATTTTCTAAGATTTCGAAGAATAACTATTCTTTGACGATAAATTTCGTTCGAAAAAATGTTCAATTTCTGTATAGAAAATTCATTCATTAATGTTAAAACTTCTTCTGTCGATTCAGGAGTATTGCAAATATCATCTAGCAGCCAAGCTTGAATCTCACGTGGTGCTTCTACAAAATTCCCAGGATCATCGATAGGTGGAGGAATGTTAAAACTAGCTGTGTCAGTTATGACTGTTAAATCAGCTAAAATTTTTAATTCTTCAGATATTCGTTCTTCGAAATAACTAGCTAACAGATACGCGGCACTTGGGGCTTTTTCATCATAGATTACAACTTCAGCTTTCTTGGGAAGATTTTTTGTACTTTCATGATGATCACAATAGAGTTCAACTTCTTTTACTTGGAAAGGCATTAAATCGACAACAGCTATCCAATTTAAAGAGGCAAGAAACTGACCTAATTTGGGATGGTGAATTTCTTGGTATCCAAGAGGAATAAAAACAGCTTTTTTATATTCATCCATTGATTTTAATATTGCAGCTGATATTATTCCATCAGCGTCTGAATGGAAAGCAACCTTAGGATTGGGGAGTAATGCTAGTGAATAAATAAATCGAATATTGTTTTTAATTGGATCAGAAAAATCTACCAATACGCTTTCTAAATCAAAGATGATAGCCATTAATATTACCAGCAACAAATAGTAAGTATGAATCCTAATTCAAATATTTCATTCTTATAATTTGATTATTTTGTTTTCTGGGATTCGTCTATTTTTAAGATAGTTTAAGGCTGGATCAATATCCCCTAATCTTTCCCTGCTATGAGCATCTGTTCCAATGGAAAATAGAAAATCTTCATTTAGATAATTGAACCATGAATCAAGATAGTTTTGATACGAAGTATTTAATTCTATTATTATTTGATAGTCTTTTAGCTTCGCTAGCACATAATCTAGTTTAGCTTCTGAAACTCTTGAAAAACGTGTGTGAGCTAATCCAACATTAGTATTTGGAAAGGTCTTCTTGAATCTGAGAACCTTTCGGAAATTATCTTGCCAAGAAGGAAGATGAAAAACATACTCGAATAACACCAAATCCCAATTATACTTCTCTAATTCTTCAAAAGAAGTAATTGAGTATATATCTACTTCTATTCCGATAAATAAATCTACTCCTGTTGAATTATCCTTTTTCATTTCGTCTAATGAGGTGAAATAACCTTCTATCTCGAATTCGGACAACGCTGGTTTCATTGTTGAGTAATGGTCAGTTATACATAATTCATGCAAGTTTTTATCTTTAGCAGCTAATAGCATTTCATGAGGACTATTATATCCATCAGAAAATCGCGTATGGACATGATAGTCAATTTTTTTGACCAAAGGGGTGTGGTACCTCCTATAGTGATTAAAAAATGTCGGATTCCTTGGATGTATACAAAGATATCCTTTTTATCTTTTATCTTAATACTAGTATTTAAATCCAGAATGATCTACTCTTACCAAAGAACTTAACTACTTACGTAAAATACTTCACGGATGACTGGAGTGCGACTATTATTACAAAACTGGCCATTTTAATCGATCCTAATAAAGGTGAAGCAACAGAACGCATGTTTCACGCTTTGAAGGATATTTTGGAAGAAAACAGTGGAAATATCAAGGATTTACTTTTAGAAATATGGGTAGGGGATTCTAAAGAAGTCTACCGGGGAGTACATCGATATTTAAAAAGATTGAAGAATTTAAATTTACCTTTACCGCCAGTTGTGATTTTCCCAGGACATCCTTTCCAGATTTCTAAATTTGCTGATTACATTCAAATGCCAACACTGTTAAACTGCAATCGATTTAGAATAAAGGTTCTAGTAAAGCTAGGTAAAAAATATCATTGGGTAGCAAAGTGGTACTGGAAATGTTTGTGGGTTCTAGGAAAAAAATGGCCGATAGATCGTAAATATGGTTATCTAGTATTGGCACCTTTTTCAAGTGTAGGGAAAAAAGTGAGAGCTAAAGAAGTATCTGATAATGAAGCTTTTGAAGAACTTTCCACCAATTGGCGAAAGTATTGGTGGGGATTATATCTAGAAGCAGGATCAGGTAATTTTGGGAATTCAATTGCAAAA
>JAUUVJ010000161.1 GCA_030589605.1 Candidatus Hodarchaeota archaeon
CACATTGAACTGTTTTGATACAGAAAATTCCTGTCCGTAGCTTTTACAGACTTGAATACCTTCAAAAGATTCTACCATAGCGGAGTTCACATCCCCTATTGATTTTCTATAAGCTCTTCTAACAATTCTAGCCAGTCTTCGAATAGAAAACATCAATAGGAGGAGGATAGGAATAGCAGCTAAAGTAATTAGGGCTAATAATGGGTTTAACCAAAAAAGAATACCAAATGTTAGGACACTCACTAGTAAATTACCCATTGTCTCGGCTAATCGGATGGTTATGTTTCCAAAATCTAATGCATCATTTGAAACACGTGAATTTAGACTTCCACTTAGATGTTTATCAAAAAATCCCATATCTTGTTCTTGTAATTTATTAAAGATATCCATACGTAGTTTTTCCAGAAAAAAGGGTACAAAGTTTCCTGTCTCTCTCCGACGTAGACTAAACATAACCCATATTGTCGTAGATAAAATAAGATAAATTATACCGAGATTAATAATTAATGAAAATTGAGCACCACTTTCAAGTTCTTTTATAATGAATCCAAAAATAAGTGGGATGATGATATCTGCTATTGTGGCTATCAATATAAAGAGAGAAATTGAAAAAACGCTTTTTTTGAAAGGGAATACCAGCTTCATAAAGCGGGTGAAGAGTTCTCTATCTGAATATTCTCGTTCTCGTTTTTCACTCATTAGAGCTCTATATAATCCCATATTAATACCACATTAACCTCTTTTTGTTTTTATTGTTGGTGATACTAAATGTCTACCAAATATTCGTCGATAATCTTCTGATGTTTTCAATAACTCATTATGATCGCCTTCTGCAACAATTGTTCCCTTTTTAAGTACTAATATTTTGTCAGAGGTTCTTATAGTGTGTAACCTGTGTGTAATAATTAGGGTGGTTCTATTTTTCACAATATTTTCCATTGCATTTGTTATTTTAGCTTCAGTTTCGCTATCCACTGCAGAAACAGAATCATCGAGGACTAAAATGTCAGGATCAGTTAAAAATGCTCTTGCGATTGCAACACGTTGTTTTTCTCCTCCAGATAGCCGTGTTCCTCTTTCCCCAACAATAGTATTATACTTATCAGGAAACTGCTGTACAAAATCGTCAACTTGTGCAAGTTCCGCAACAGCCTTTATTTCTTCTTCTGTGGCATTTGGCTTACCAAAAGCGATATTTTTACTTATTGTTTTAGAAAAGAGATAGATATCTTGTTCTATATAGCCAATATGACATCTCAATAGTTCTAGAGGGTAATAGTTTATATTAATTCCATCTAATAAGATTGTCCCCTCTTGTGGTTCATACAATCGTAAGAGTAATTTTACCAAAGTCGTTTTTCCACAACCTGTGGGACCTACAAGAGCAACTTTTTGGTTTGGTTTAATTGTAAAACTCAAGTTTTTAAGAATCGGGAAATTAGCTTCCTCTTTATCTCCATATGAAAAAGTAACATTCCTAAATTCAATCATTCCTTTGAAATCGTCAGGCCATTGATTAATTTGACTTTCTTTTTGTTCATTTTCATCAAGAGAAAGAGCTGCGAATAATCGTGAATAAGCTGCGAAACCACTCATCATATCGTTTGTGGCCCAAAAAATCATATTTGTTGGATCTATAAGAGTTAAAAGGAGTAAATTTGAAGCTGCTAAGACACCAATAGTTAAAGAGCCATTGAAAACCAGTAAGCAACTTACAAGAAATGTTGTTCCTAGTGCGAGATATAAAACTAATAATGGATAGAACTTAGCTTGAACTCTTGTTTCACCAATGATATTATCTCGAAACTCTTTAACTGCATGATGGAATTTTTTTCGTTCTAATCCTTCAGCTGTAAAGGATTTCACAATAGCAGCTCCACTTATACTGTCCTGTAAAACCACCGCTAATTTTGAATGCTTAACTACACGTGCCGCAGCATAAGGAGCTATTTTCTTTCGATAATCCAAAATAAAAATCAGGTAAAAAAACATAAAAGGAGTACAGATCAAAGCTATTCTTATATCAAGAGTAGTAATTAAAAGAATACCAGCAAATAACACTTGAATAAAAGGATAGATGTAAAAGCTACCGTGGGAAATCATTGTATTAATAATACGTAAGTCATTAGTTGCTAAAGCTTGTAAATCTCCTGAACGAGCCTTATCATGATAAGATAGGGGTTTATATTGAATTGTATCAAAGAATTCTTGTCTCATATTTTGCTCTGTTTTCAATCCAAGAAAATGTCCAATCATCATCGTAATGTAGTCTGAAACATTACGAGTAAGATAAATAACAAAAAAAATACCTAACAAAACTACTAAATTTGCTATTTCTTGAGCTATAAGGCCATTATCAATTATTTCACCAATTACTACTGGGAGAAGAACCCTAGATAATGTTACAATGGAAATACCAATAAGTGTGCTCAGTACCAAGAGTTTTTGTTTAAGAAGATGGGATATGAACCACCCTCGATAACTTGTAAACTTTTTTACATTAAAACTCATGATATAATCTAATCCTAGGGTAGTTCTGCTTCTATTAGAAAAAAGAAATACAATTTGATTGAATTATATAGTAAATTATATAGATTCTTCTTTAATTGAGAAATTCCTAGTTATAAATTGTGTATATTGAAATTATGCAATTAGATACTCCAGAAACTGTAATAGAAACCAATATTTAGTTTTTTTATCAAACGATTATAGATAGGAATCTAGGAACTTCAATCGATTCTCAAAGTTTAATACTAAAGCCAATGAATGAGTATTCAGTTTTGTTGGATTCATCTGATTTTACTTTTCTATTATTTTTAATATGATCAAATGCTTCTGCAACTGAAAAAAGGAATTCTTTAGTTACATATGCCTCATTGTGGGCAGGACAAAGATGGTCAATCTCATCTGCTAAGCCCACGAGATAATGAACGGATTTAATATAATCATTTAAATTTGATTCTTGAAAGTGAGCATACAATACTCCAGGATAAAAAGTATCTCCAGTAAATAAAAGATCATACTGCGTATCCTGTAAACAAATGCTCCCTGGAGAGTGACCAGGAGTGTGATGTACGATTATTGATCTTTTTCCTAAATCTATGACTTCTTGATGTGTTAATCGTTTTGTTACACTTGAAGGGCGTATTTGATATTCCGCTATTTCAAATTCTAGAGGTAATTCAAGATACATTCCTGGTTGCATGAACTCTTTACATTGGTCAATTGAATACCCTCGTTCTAGGCGTTCGACTTCCCATTCATTATTATACACCCAAACTTCATCAAAGCGATGATTATCACCTCTATGATCATAATGTGAATGGGAATTGATTACTATAACTGGTATTTGAGTCAATTTTTCTATTTCAGCTTGAATATTTGCTACTCCCATCCCTGTATCAAGGAGGATAGCTCTATCCTCGCCTAAAATTAGATAAGAGATTACTTCTTCAGCTTGAAATGGTTCTAATAACGCATATGTATGTTTGTTTAATTGAAAAATTTGAAACCAAGGTGAAATGCTTTTTATTTGGCTTAATTTCTGATTACTTGGTCTTGGTAGTACATTAGGCCATATTGTATTATTCATAGTCTGATTGCTCTTCTATAGACACATTCTTTTTTCCAGATTAGTTTATAGGTTGCATCTCCTATTTATCATTAGAATGTTTTTTCAGAAAATCGTTTGATATTTTTAATAAACGAGTCTGTTTGTTGAGTATAAAGAGAAAGTGAAACATGAGGTTCACACAATGGTACATGTTGCAGGAATTCAGATAGCTCCCATATTTTTAAATAGCCAAGAGACATGGAAGAAATTAACGAATTATATTAGAGAAGCTCATGATAATGATGCCCAATTAGTGACATGGGGTGAGTCATTAATACCAGGTTATCCATTTTGGCTATCTACGTCTGGAGGAGCATCGTGGGATAATCCTGATCAGAAAAAAACATATAGCACGTATTGGCGTGAAGCTCTAGATTTCAACAATAGTGAAATCCTTTCAGAAATGAAGAAATTAGCTAGTGAGCTAAAAATTATGATGATGGGAGGAGTAGCTGAAAAAAGTAGTGGCTCTACTTATTGTACATTAATTACTATCAATGAAGAGGGTGAATTGATTAATCGGCATCGAAAAATCAAGCCTACCTATGAAGAAAGACTTGTTTGGGCAGATGGTGATGGATCTGGACTAAGAACAGTACCATTCAAAGGCTATAAAATAGGTGGCCTTAATTGTTGGGAAAATTGGATTCCCTATACTCGTGCTGCTCTTCATAGACAGAATGAATTGCTTCATGTAGCTGTTTGGCCTGGTAGTGATGGAATTACTAAAAACATCACCAAATTTATCGCATTAGAAGGGCGTTATTGGGTGGTTTCTGTCTCTGGCCTTTTAAGAACTGAAGATTTAATTAATTTATCTGAAGATGACATTCCAGTCAAAAAATTGCTTAATTTAGAAGAGAAAAAGGGGAAATTTTGGCAAAATGGAGGAACAGTTATCGCGGATCCAAAGGTAAATTTTGTGAATGAACCTCTAATCGAGAAAGAAGGAATAGTTTATGCTGATGTCGACTTTATGACCGCTATTGAAGAAAGACAAAATTTCGATTACAGCGGCCATTATTCGAGATTTGATATTTTTAACAAACCATTGAAAGATTTATGAAAATAATCTTACTATAATGGATTGAATATAGAATATCTCATCTTTTAAAAATAGTATTCAAAGAACACAGTGTGCACAACATGTTGAAGAGATTTAATGAAGTATAGATAAAGTTAATTCACTTCTAAGAAAAATTTACAAGAAATCCTTCAACCCATGAATTATTTCTTTAATAGGATTTAATTTATTCAACGTGTAAAGGTGAATCCCTGGTGCACCATTTTTAAGAAGATCTATGCATTGGTCTATAGCAAGTTCTACTCCTTTTTTTTCCATAGCTGTTAGATCTCCATTAATTGGTTTAAAAATATCATGAAACCTTGGAGTAATCGTTGCTCCACAAAAAGCGCTAAAATTCTTAGCATTCTTGAAATTTAATATAGGTAAAATACCAGGGATAATTCTTGTTGTAACACCAATATTCCGAAGTCGGGAAACATAGTCGTAATAGAATTGATTTTCATAAAACAATTGTGTAAGAACGAATTCAGCACCATGTTCAATCTTATTTTTTAAGAATTCAGCGTCAATTTTCTTATTGGGAGATTCGGGATGACCTTCTGGAAACCCTGCTACACAATAAGAGAAATATCCATAATATAATGTTCTTAAAAGATCACAGAGTTCATAAGCATATGAAAACCCATTTACAGTTGGTTTCCATTCTTTAACACCTCGTGGTGGGTCTCCTCTTAAAGCGAGTACATTCATAATTTTGTTAATTTTCATTGAATCCAATATTTCAATCAATTGAGTTCGTGAATGGCCAACACACGTTATATGATGAATAATAGGAATATGGTACCGATCTTGAAGCTCTGTACTAATTTCCATTGTTCGATCCCGAGTACTACCACCAGCTCCATATGTGACGGATAAGAAATCAGGTTCAAGTGATACTAGTTCTTCCACTACATTAAAGAATGAATCTAATTGAGAGTCTTCTTTCGGAGGAAAGAACTCTAATGAGAGAGTTTTGTCCTTTTTCTTGAAAATATCTGTTATTTTGCAGATCTGATGCTGTTTCCCCATGAAAATCACATGAAATTAGCAGAAAAAAAAACCTTTCAAAAATTTACCCTTCGTCCTACTAATAAATTAATTACCAGACAGAATTGATGAAAAAAGTTTCTTTAATTGCTAAAAAATATCCATTCTAAGCAAAGAATTCCAATACTTGATGAAGACTTGATTCTTACTAATATGAATCCAATTTAGAATACATTTTCAGGTGTATTGATTATGTATAAATAAAGAAATCAAACCAAAACGTAATCTAATGATTCTATTTGAATATGAAAAAAAGAATAGATTGTATTTGTTTTTCAGTCATTAATATTATTACTGTAAGAAATATCTGGAGTTTAGGAGTAATAGTTTTATTCAAATTTTTAACAGTTTTTAATTATGAGTAACGCTGAAATCCGATTAACAAAACTTCTCAATGAAAGAATAGTAATAAATGATGGAGGAATGGGCACTATGATCGATCATTACAATCTTTCGGAGAATGATTTTGGTGCTAAAGAGTATGAGGGGTGTAATGAATATCTTGTAATAACACGTCCAGATATTATTGAAGAAATCCATTTAGCATATTTGGAAGCAGGTGCAGATATTATTGAAACTAATACTATTGGAGGTAATTCAATTGTATTAGCTGAATATGGTCTGGAATCTCGAACAAGAGAAATTAATTGTCAAGCAGCTAAAATCGCAAAAAAAGCTGCGAAAAAATATCCCGATCGGTTTGTGGCAGGAGCAATTGGTCCGACAACTAAATCGATCATTGTTACAGGGGATGTTACCTTTGATGAAATGAAAGAAAACTACTATCAACAAGCACTTGGATTAATTGAAGGTGGATGCGATCTATTCTTCATTGAAACGAGTCAGGATACACTCAATATTAAGGCTGCTTATCATGCTATTGAGCAGGCTCAAATTGAATTTAAGAGGAATATACCAGTTTTTATCTCTGTAAGTATCTTAGAATGGGGTACAATGCTTGCGGGGCATGATGTTGAAACATTATATAATGCTGTTCGCCATTTTAATCCTTTCGCAATTGGACTTAACTGCGCTACTGGCCCTAAAGAGATGAAAAAACACTTACAAACTTTGGATAGAATTAGTGATTTACCAGTTTTTATTTACCCAAACCTTGGATTACCAAATGAAAATGGTACATATGATGAAACTCCTAAGGATTTCATTAATCATATAGAACCATATCTAGATAATCAATGGCTAAATATGGTTGGTGGCTGTTGTGGAACGAATGCAGAGCATACTAAGCTATTAAAAAACTTGAGTTTAGATAAAAAACCGAGAAATGTTCAAACACAGAAAAAAAATCAACATTTTGCTGTTTCAGGTACAATCTTAGTCGAACCAGATGAAAAAATTAGACCTATATTAGTAGGTGAAAGAACAAACGTACAAGGAAGTCGAAAATTTAAGCAGTTAATCAGAGAACAGAATTTCACTAAAGCAACAACCATTGCAAAACAACAAATAATCAATGGAGCACAAATAATTGATATATCCCTCGCAGATACAGCGTTCGATGAAGTCGAAGCAATCAGAGAATTCTATTCTAGGTTATCTAAAGCTATTAAAGTTCCGTTTATGATTGATTCAACAAACCCAGTTGCTATCGAAGAAGCACTAAAGTTCAGTCAGGGAAAATCTGTTATAAATTCAATTAATTTAGAAAATGGGCTTGAAAAATTAAAGAACATTGTTAAATTAATGAAAAAGTATGGTGCAGCTGCTGTAGTGGGTGTTATTGATGAAGAAGGGATGGCAATAACTTATGAAAGAAAAATTAGTGTTGCTAAACGATTGTATACAATATTAGTGGACGATTTGCATGTTTCTCCTGAAGATTTGATTTTTGATATGCTAGTACTTACTGTTGATACAGGAAAGGGTTCAAAATACTCGGGAAGCGCGAAAACGACAATTGATGCTTTACGAGAAGTGAAAAAGCTTTTCCCAAAAATAACCACTACTTTAGGAATAAGCAATGTTTCCTTTGGTTTACCTCCTTCAGGACGAGAAGTTTTAAACGCGGTTTTCTTTTACCATGCTGTTCAAGCAGGCTTAGATTTAGCTATTGTTAATCCAGCTACACTTAGACGGTATAATTCATTGAGTGAAAAAGAATTACTGTTAGCTAATAACATTATTTTTGAAAAAACAGAAAATGCATTAACAGAATTTAATGATTATTTTAGAAAAGAAAAAAAATCGGATATAGAGGAAGATTCAACTGTAAAACAACCCAAAACTTCAGAGGAAGCAGTATATAACGCAATTGTGCTAGGAATTCGCACTGATTTAGAAAATTATCTAAAAGATTTAATGACAAAATATGATCCTCTCTTAATAATTAACAAATATCTCATGGGAGCGATGGATGATGTAGGAGTACTTTTTGAAGAAGGTAAAATAATTGTTACAGAAGTCTTACAAAGTGCTGAGGTAATGAAAGTGGCTATTTCTTACTTAGAGCCTTTAATTTCATCGTCAAAAACAATTAAACGGAAAAAAGTTCTATTAGCAACTGTTAAAGGAGATGTACATGATATAGGTAAGAATTTAGTTGGTATAATCTTTTCAAGTAATGGTTTTGAAGTTATTGATCTTGGAACTAAGATTGATAACCAAGTACTTGTAG
>JAUUVJ010000269.1 GCA_030589605.1 Candidatus Hodarchaeota archaeon
ACTCATGGTCATACAGTGACAACGGGTGCTTTAAAAAATGCCTTTGGTGGATTAATTCCGAAATATCGGCATCATTCTCACAAAGTTATTCATGAAGTTCTTGTAGATTTACTTACTATTCAAAAAGAAATTCATCCGGGGCTTCTTGCGGTAATGGATGGAACAGTTTCTGGTGATGGGGCTGGGCCTAGAGTTATGGAACCTATCGCCACTAATCTTATACTTGCAAGTGAAGATCAAGTTGCAATTGATGCTGTTTCAGCCAAGCTAATGGGATTTGATCCGCTCAAGATTGATTACATCAAAATGGCACATGATCAGGGTTTAGGGGTAGGAGACACTGATCAGATAGAAATTCTTGGGTTAGATCAGGATGAATATCAAAAAACAAACTTTGGTTTCAAGACGAAACGAAGTCTAGTTATTCGATGGGATCAACGAATTCGAAGAACAACCCATCGTTATCGGCCTCTTAAACCCTTCCATTGGTTCTTATTTCATACACCTGTATTTAGAATGTTTATTGCAGCCTCTAGCATTTATCATGATTGGTTTTGGTATCGTTTCGTTGGAAAGAAAAAAATAAAAACGTTTTTACAAACCGAATGGGGAAAACTTTACGAATCTTATGAATTAGGACCTGAAATGAAAGAGTATCCTAAAATCACTAATTGGGATAGGTACTGACTTTTTATAGTAAAATCCGTTACTTATCAGCCATAACGAGCAAATTAGTATATGAATGGAACTCCATAATCTATAAGCTCTTTTTTAGAATTCTTATAAAGATTCATATATTCTGTTGAAGGTTTGCACTTCCGTATATCATAACATTCTCGAAAGTTCTTACCCAGAGGAGCATCTGGAATTTTATCTTCATACATTTTCAGAAGATTAAGAATGATCTCATTAACATCTTCCCGAGAATATTTCTCTTTTGCAGCTCCACATCCTACTTCTACTGCCATTCTCGCTTCCATAGGGGTTGCATAATTCTTATGTTTATTCTTAGCAACAGCAATTTCCCAAAGATTTCCACCAGATACAACAGATACAAGAGAATGAGCTGCAGCTTCTTTTAAAACCATGGGGGTACATGGTCCAGCAGCAGTAAAACCATTTGACGTAGAGATCAAATTACTATTCCGCGCTAAAGCTTGATAAGTAGTTGAAATTACCCACAGAAGCTCCCGTGTGGTATTACATGTGTGCTTCAAATGGAATGGGAAATAGTTCTGGAAATGTGCTTGGTTTACCAGTAAACCTTGAATATGATATGCAATCCCGACGATTGCAGTTCCTTCAGCTCCGCCAGTATATCCACCTAGTATAGGTCCTGTAAGAGCTCCAACGAAACATCCGTATGTGTGGAAATGTACCATTTTATTAAGTAGGGAATTGTTAATTTTAAGCTCAGTAACACTCGCAACAAAGCGACCATCAGTTAACCTTTCTCCCCATTCAGGGTTGCTAGCTGCAATTTGTGCTGCATCAGATTCTGCTGTTCCAACACTTTTAAGAAAAATACCAGGCCGGCCAACTCTTCTAGCAGCTTCTCTAAACATCATAGCATGAGCTACTGATCCTTTTACCTCTGTAGGATAGCCTGAACGAATAGGCATTCCCTCAATCTCATCAAGGATTGGGGCACAAACACCATCAGCTAATGGTTCCTGTAAATATGCCATACTCATCGGAACGAAGAGATCTTCATCACATGTTATATCAGGGGATAACATACAGAAAGGTCTTTTAGTATCCTCGATTTGTCTGTTTGTGATCTCCCTCGAATCACAACCATAGCCAAATGTGAATTTTCCAGGGAAATTTCCTAGTGCTTCTTTTATTTCATCTTCCGTAAATATAATTCTACGGTGAGTATCAGTGCATAGAGTTCCAACTTCAAGATAGAGATCCATAGCTGCGTTCCACATACTATCTGCAAGACTATTATCAGAGGGAACGGGTGTCAAAGGGTCGAATTGAATATCATAATCCTTGATAACCCGTCGAAGTTCGGGAACAAGGATTTTTAGATCAAAATCCTTTTCCAAACAAACGGGGCCTGTCTCTGCCCTATCTAATATTTCATTGATCCGCCAAGGAGGTGTTACCATCTATTTCACCTTTCCCTCAATTAATTTGGTCGCAAGTTTTCCAGCTCCACCAGCAGTTTCCGTCCAACCATCAGCACCAATTTCTTTTTGCCAAGTTTCGCTTGTTGGGGCGCCTCCAATGATTACTATGAAATTTTCTCGTTTTCCTAGCGCTTCTAGTAGTTCTATGACTTCCTTTTGAGACCCCATAGTGGTAGTCATTAATGCCGAAAGCGCAATAATATCTGCACCGACCTCTTCAGCTCTTTCAATAAACTGTATTGAGGGAACATCCCTTCCTAAATCAAACACTTCAAACCCTGAAACTTCTAACATAATTTTTACAATGTCTTTTCCGATTTCGTGAATGTCTCCATGAACTGTACCAAGTATAACTTTACCTTTCGGTTTGGGATGTTCGATAGCTGATTCCTTAAGATGTGTTGTCAAGATAGCTGTAGTTTCTTTCATCACTTCAGCTGCTCCCATCAATTCAGGAAGAAAAATTTCCATCTTGTCGAATTTTTCTCCAACTTCCTCCATTGTAGGGCCTAAAACATCATTTATCACTTTTAAAGGATCAACTTTTGCTTTTAAAAGTTCCTTGGTAATATTTTTGGCTTCTTCGAGTTTAAATTCCTCCACAGATCTTTTTAATGCTTCGAAAAGGCTTTCTAGTGTCATTTTAATTCACATTTTTTGTTTTGTTTAGTATCTCAAGACCTTTAAAATAACTTCTCTTAAACCAGCTTTATTTATTTGATGTTGAAATAGCAGAAAATTAGTATACTATAATTTAGTAAGTAACTTGACCAAGTTTACATTAGTTAGTATCATGCTATTCCATTTTTTTTAAATCAATTTGGTTTTTTGCTTTACTTTTTGGTTTCCAAGTAAGGATTAGCACTGTATTTACTACTATTATGAACTGGGAAATCGTACATATCAGACAAATAAATCGGACAATAAACAATTCAATATAGAGGAGATAGAAAAGGGAAAGAAAGGCCAATAAAATCTGAAATGATAGAAATTTATGCAAATAACTAATACTTTTATCTGTTAAATGGATTTTGTGACTCTTAATAAGACTTATTTCCGTTGGTGTTTTTATGGTTCCAATAAGAAGGGTTTGTATCAAGATAATATTCATCAATACAAATCCTATTAGTGAAAATGGGATATCAATCCCTAAGAAGATTATATACTCATATCGTCGAAATTCAAGAGATCTTAATAAGCTGGATGCAGCACATCCACACCCTCCACTCATATAATCTAGTGATTGATAGCTTAATGCAATGATAGAGATGATTGATAGAGTAGATATTAATACTATCCTATTGTTGGATATTGGATTTAAAATTAGATTTTTTCTCCTATAATTTTGACTGATTTTGAAGCCTACTCCTATTATAACAAGTTCAAGGATCCCTATGAATCCAGAAACTAGAAAAAGATTTGGATCAATTATCCCAATACTAAAAAAGGGTTCATTAGTAGGAGAAGTAGGAGTATAATCCAGATCTTGGAGAATCGCTAAATATTCTGCTTCAATTGATTCTAAATTATCATAATCGAATCCTATTCCTTGATTTTCTCCCCATCGGATAATAACCCAAGGTAAGTTCCCTAGGCCATAAGAATCAATATTTAATCTATCTACTTCTTGTAAGAAAAAAGTATAATTTTTATCAATATCAATGACCTCAAAATTTGTTTCATTATCATATCGATAAGTAAAATAAAATGGTTCGATATTAGTTAAATAGTTATTATAACAGACTGGGCAACCAGAATCATAAATAATTATACATTCTATTAATAATTCCTGATTAGGGTCAGCTATTAACGGTTTTACTTGCAAAAAAAATAGTGCAAATAAAATTAAAACCAAAAAAAGACGAAATCGTCTCGAATTAGCTGAAAATTGCATTTGGTAAAGGAATCATTCCTTGGGTTTATTACTTTCCATATGATTGTATGATAGTCAGGGTGTGGAAAAGTGTTTTGTTTACAAAATAGTAACTTAATTTTCAAAATATATTGAAAACTTTGAATAAAAAAAAAGCCAAAAATTCCATAAATTTTTCTACAGTTCACAAAAAACAGAAACAAAGAAGTAGAGTCTCCACTAATCCAATAAGAAACAAGAAAAATTAATTACAAAAAAATACTATTCAGTGATTTCTGGAATGATTGTTTTTCTTGGTAATACTGGTTAATCCAGTTATTACCAAACAAGAGATTTTATTGTTAGGAGAATGTTAACAGCTGTAACTGAGTGAACTACCATGCCCTAAGCGACATGGCTTCCTACGAGTCCGCTGAACCTATCAACACTTTAGAGTAACGTTGAGAGGAAACTTTCATTTTATCATTGGCTGTATGAGAATAATATCGTAGATTACCAATATTTTGACGATTGTGAAGATCTTTAATATTCTTTTCAAAACATTGATAGCTCGTCCACAAAGCATTATGGGAGAGGAACCGTTTCATAATGTTGATAGCGGAGTTCTGGTCACGGTCAAGAACAGTTCCACAGCTCTCACAGTGATAAATTCGTTGATAAAGAGGTAGTTGAGATTTTTTATGTCCACAGAACGCACAAGTCTTACTCGTATTCCGCTCATCAATTGTTATTACTCTTTTACCTAGTAACTTAGCTTTATAGGTTAACAATTCGACAAAACGATTAAGATGCCCCGTATTATGCACACCACGGTTGATACTTTTATGATATTTGTTAATTTTACCCTTATTCTTGCCATTTTTTACCATTTGTTTAGATGAAAGGTCACCTACAATGATGGTATTAGCTTTAGTATTTTGCACAAAATTTTTACTTTGTTTATGCTGCCAGTCTTTCGTTTGATGACTGCATTTACGTTTGATACTTAAAAGGCGCTGACTAAATAACCGATGCCTTTTACTGCCTTTTTTACAATGGTCTTTACGTCTTTGAAGGGACTGGATCTGTGGTTCCCAGTATTTATCCGGTCGCCTGACAATTGATTCGAGGAATTTGCCTTGAAGATTGACTGCAGTGTGTTTAATTGTCCCGAGATCGAAAGCTTGATAAAGCCTGTTATCTTCAAAAGGAGGTTCTGGTTGGTCATAGGTGACCGTAAGATAGAACTGTCTATCATATCGTTCAAAGAATAGTTCAATCTGTTTGACTTGATAACTCGTGAAGTCAAATGGGACTGAAAAAGTCAATTCCGTATTACTAGGATGCTTATGAGAGAAATGAATCGTTTTATTTGTTATCTTGAATCCTGATTGGTTGTAACACAACGTAAAGAAATAATTTCTTCCTCGGAAGGTTGGTAACTTAGCAGTTGTATCTCCATTCTTCTGTAATCCAAAAAAAGCTTGAAACGCGTTATCAAGCTTTTTGAGAGTCATTTGAAGGACTTTGGAATAAACAATATTATATCTTGGATAATGCTTTTTTAACTGTGGTAAGGCATTTTGTTGGTCTCTGTAGGAAACAGCATATTTGTAGGCATCATAAAGAAACTTTCTTTCGACTAATGCATGATTATACAATACTCGACATGTCTCTGATAATTCCCATAGTAATTCCTCTTGTTTCTTACTGGGATTAATTCTGAACTTCCATGTCAACAGAACCATAAACTAAACCTGAGATATTTAAGCATAAGAAACCTATATAAACCTTTTTAACTCTATATTCTAATATTAACCTGACTCATTTCTTTTTCCAAGCCTTTTCATACTCTTATTCGTTCTATCCCCTTCCTTGACTTCATGATTTAGTTATTCTTTGCCATTCATCCCTCACCTGAATGAAAGGGACTTCTGGCAAGTTTGTTAAACATATCAGTTCAAGATAACAGAAAAAAAACTATTAGAAGTATATAACTCTGCAAAAGAGTGATGATAAGTGAACGCTCAAATGAGATCCTTTTGACCTTCATAAGAAGATGAATTAAGAAATAAATATAACCCCC
>JAUUVJ010000134.1 GCA_030589605.1 Candidatus Hodarchaeota archaeon
TACATATGGTGGAGTCAATGAAATTGGAGGAAATAACTTCATTATTGAAACAGGTAACACTAAAATCATGTTGGATTTCGGTACATCCTTCAAAAGGGAAGGTATATACTTTTCTGGGTTTCTTCAACCCCGTACTTTCCAAGGATTGAAGGACTTTTTTCAATTTGATATTCTTCCAAAATTACCTGGAATATATGCAAAAGACTTCCTCCCTGAGAATAAAACTGAAAAAAAGGGAATAGACGCTTGTTTTTTATCTCATGCTCATATGGACCATTATGGGAATATGAACTTGCTTCGTGAGGACATTCCTGTTTATATGGGAGTAACTTCGGCTTTGATACTTCATTCAATTCAGGATACAACTAGACCTCGTTTTGGACGTAAATATATTCGTAAAACAACAGAGGAAGATCCTTCTAATGTAAGAACATTTCGAACTGGGGATACTTTACAGATTTCGGAACTTGAAGTAACTCCAATTCATGTTGATCACTCTCTACCTGGTGCTTATGGATTCATTCTTGACAATATGAAAGGTAATTGCACTATAGGTTATACCGGAGACGTTCGACTTCACGGTTGGAGGAAAGATCTAACTGAAGAGTTTATTGAAACAGCAAGACATAAGCATCTAGATGCCTTACTCATAGAAGGTACAAATGTTGATGAAGATTTTGATGTTAATGAAAGAAAAGTACAAAAAGATCTATCAGAAGCTATTGCAGAAACAAATGGGCTAGCTATTGCTAATTATTCTCTTAGGGATATTGACAGATTTCGCTCTTTTTACCTCTCAGCTAAAGAAAACGGTCGAAAATTATTAATAAACATCAAACAAGCATATTTGTTGAATATACTAGAAGAAGACGCTAATCTGGAAATACCTTCCCTTGATGATGAACACATTCAAGTATATAAAAGACCAAAAAAGCGCTACTATAGATGGGAAAAAGAAATACTTGAGAATGAAAACATTGAAATTATTTCCTCGCCAGATTTCGATCAAACAGAATATGTTTTTCATTGTGACTTTTGGAATTTAACGGATTTAATAGACGTAAAACCAAAAACCTCTGCTTTTTTCTATAGCCATGGTGAACCGTTTTCAGATGAAGGGGAAATTGACTTCAAACGAATGCAAGAGTGGATCAAATACTTTAATTTAGATTTTAAACAATATCATGCCTCTGGCCATGCACCTCGTAGTGATTTAAAGAAAATAGTTGATTCGATATCGCCAGAATTACTAATCCCAATTCATTCAGAACACCCTGAGATGTATAAAGAAATAGTGGACATCCCTCTTCTTCTCCCATCACGAGGACGGAGTATAGCAGTATATTGATTTATTTTTTAGCTATTTAATTATATAAAGTATTCTATGAACGTTTCAAGTCCAACTGTTATATCTATGAAATCAATTACCCCTATAGCGAATGTGATCCCTAGTAATTTCGTGTACAACCGACGTTCTCCTCTTGGAAAAATCATTATCAATGGATAGAACCAGACCCAATACCACGGAAACGCAGTTGAGTACACTTTTAAAAAACTTAATAAAATTAAAAATGGAATCCAATAAGCTCGTTCAATAAGTCCTTCTATTGTAACTTCTAGCTTTTTGTCTGAAAAGGAAAAACCTATCCAAGTCAAAAATCCTAATACTAGAATCACAGATGACAATAAAGAGGATATACATAAATGGAATAAGTAGAAATTATTAGATTTCAATTGGCCAGAATATTCACTCAATCTACCAAAGAATCCAAAATAGTTTAGAATGAAATTCGAGAACAGTATAGGAAATGAAAGAAGTACAATCGTTAATAGTACGATAAATAGACCCTTTATTGCTTCATTAACATTTTTACGATCCTTGATTAATAGATATGGGAGTACGAGTAATGAAACATATTTCCAATGAAATCCTAACCCAACAGTTAAGTAACTCCAATATTTATGATTTGAATGTAAAACTAATGGAAGAAGAAAGAAAGTTACCGTAAGGGCAGTTGATTGACCTTCAAAAGCAGAAAATGGTATTGAAAATAATAGATAAGAAAGAGCTAAGGCCTTTTCTGGTGCTTTTATTTCTTCACCCTCTTCTTCTCGATTCTGTAAATTCTTTAAAAAATAGTACATTATGAGGAAATTGAATATATCGAAGCTGGAAAGTAACCATTTTCCCACTATATTTGGAAAAGGAAGGATGGAAACTCCAGCCCAGAATAGTAGTTGAATAGTTGGATAATCATAAGTCGTATTTGGATAAGAAAGTAATCCTGATGAAGGATCACCAATTGCATAATCAGGGTCTATTTGGAGGGGAGTCATATCATAGATACTAAAACCATGTTCCCAAAATGCTTCTCCATAAAACAAATTTCGCTCAAAATCGCTTGTTACCAATGGAGATGTGAATGCACCAATTAATAGATGGAGTAAAATGAAGATCACAACTATGTGGTTGTATGGACGAAAAAAAACTGATTTAAAGGACGACTCCATTAGACTACACTCTTGAAGAGTAAATCAAAGTCTTTGCTTTTTATGATTTTGATATATTTGTTTAAGTGTACAAAAACTAAACAGGTCATTTTTTGGCTGAATATGATGAACTTTTGAAGTATTAAAACTATGGTTGCATAGTATAACTAAATTATAAACATTTATTAAGCAGAAGTCACCTTAAGCTAAAATATTGAGGAAATTAGTATGGAATCTCATGTTTTGTGTCAGAGCTGCAGGGAAAAGAATAGTATTAATTTTTCATATTGTTGGAAGTGTGGAGGTAAACTGTCCTTAGAGAAGAAAGAAAGCCCAGGAACGTAGGAAATTGAAACTAATAAAATAGATCAAAAATCAACAGTATCAAACAGAGAAGTTGAAAAATGGCGTAAATGGTTCTCTCAACAGACAGACAAGTACTTTGAATTGAAAATAAACAAAATACCTTTAGGAATATGTTTGGAAGCTATAAAAAATTTTTACAGGAAAATAACATTGAGTTTCTAACTTCCTTTGAGGATTTCCTCATAGATTTGGAAAAAACAACATTTGTAAAATATACAGTTCTGAAAAATAACCGAGACTATAAGATTACTGAAATGAATAAAAAAGAATACACGAGTGTAACAAGAGAAAAGAGAAATTTATTCAAAGTTCAAAAATCAAATGGATCATCATTAGGTGAAATAAAGGGGAATTTGACTGGATCTAAGTGGAAAATCATTGGGCACTCAGAAGAAAATCAAGCAACAGTAAAAATTAAAAGTACGACTTTTAATAGTCTACTACATAAATCTAAACCTTGGGAATCAAGAGTTATTACGGAGAGAATAGAAACACCCTTTGGTAATTTAATAGCAGAAGGAAAAATGAAGAAAATACGAACAAGTGATGTATTTAAAATTCCAATTTATGGTTGGACAAACAAGAAAAAGGGACATTTTGTAGCCACAGAGTGTAATGTCAAAGATTCAAACGGCAATCATTGTTTTTCAGTAAATTACGTCGATCAAGAATCGAATAAAGCACAAAAAACAGGTAAAGAATATAGCATCGTGTGTGACACTCAACAATTTAGTGATTCATTCTTAATTACTAGTATATCGGTATGTTTAATTGAGAAGTACATTGGAAAGATCGAAAGTACCGAACAGTATTTTGAGTAACTTTACCATCATCGGAGCTACTATCCTATAAATAGCACTAAAACACAATTTAATACACTAAAGCCCATTTTAGTTTACTATTGATTGTATCAACTGATTTTGTAGCTATCTATCATATTATTCTTTTTTCTATTTTCCTTCTTAATCATATTATGCTGATATGGATTATCGTCGGATATTTCAAATATTTCAAATTTCAAACAATTTAAAAGGTTCAACTTTTCTGTTTCTATCAATACATTTTAGCTAACTTAGAACTGTTGAAAGGGAATATTCAAGTTGCCATCCATCTTTGACTCTTTTCAAAAAGGAAAAACTCAAGCAGATGATTGGGGTAGCAAATTTGAAGACATTCGATCAATATCTAATGCTTTCAAACAATTTTTCGTTGAAAAATCACCTGATTCATTTGTCACTACCAAAGAAGTTCATCGTTTAAGTCAATTAATAGGCCAAATGTCAAACTCTGAATTAAAATCATCTTTTCTCCCGCATATTGCCGTATCTGGCCCTCAAAGTGTTGGCAAAAGTGTTTCAGCTAGACAAATTGTACGTGAATTAAATAAATCATTTGGTACTGATTATGCCCGTTATTATACCTATAATACGAAATATTTCTTGGATTGGTGGGAAGAAACAGACTTTGGACCGACCCAAATAGTCTTTCTAGATGACATCTATCCTGCTTGGGGTAATTTGACCCCTGAATCTTTTCAACAATTCCGTGAACGTTCAAATTATGATAAAATAGTCATTATTTCAATCACTATTCGTTTTGAACGCCAATTGATGAAAAAATCGCGAGATAGTTCGAAATTAGAATATTTTGACCAATCTCCTTTTGAATTTTCATTTAAATGTCCCTCTCTAAATGAAATTAGAAATATCATAAAAAGACGAACAGAGGTTCTTGGAAAACCTGATTATTTTTCTCAAGATGTGCTTAATGAAATTAGTATTTTTTCTCTTGGATTACCTGGTCTCGCTCTTTGGATAGCACGACAAACAATTTCAAATTTAGAGACTCAGGAATCAGGTTCTGTTATTTCAACTGAATCCGTACATAAAACTGCTGAATATTTAGGTTTTATCCCTGCATTAAGGCTTCTAATGAAATTTAGTTTACGAAAAACTCAACAACCTGATTTAGTGAATGAATATCTGGTCTCACCGGTACTAAGTCCATTGAAAGAAGCAATCAATGAAGGTAGTTCGACTTTAACGCAATATTTTACAAATATTAAAGATAATACAAAATCATGGGAACCAATTCTTAAAGAATTGCTGCTTTTAAAACATGACTCTAAAACTGGAAATATCAAGAGATCTGATTTGCAGGAGCGTACAGGCATCAAAGAATCCTCCCTTACATATCAATGCCAAAATCTAATCAAAGAAAACATTATAACTTATAACAAAGACGGCCGCGAAGTTTTCTATAAACTACTATCTCCTATGAAAGAAGCACTAGAACTAGCTTTTTTCGGTTAAAACTAGAATCTAAATTGTAAACGTATTTATTCAGACGAATTATTCACTGAATTCCCGATTTGAATAACTCCTCGACGACCTGATTTTGGAATTGCATCAAGTAACCATAATGAATCATTATGATCAAAAAGAAACTCTATTTCATAGTCAACTTCGAAATCCTTTTGTATTTTCCGAGCTAATTGAATTAATGTTCCGATGTTCTGTTCACTCACAGAAAGTGATACTTTCTGATCGGGTTCATTCTCTATTATCTTCGCTTGTTTAGTATCTTCTGGAATATATGAAGCCTTCTCTTTATATGAGTTAAAAATTTCAATGGGTTCCCCAATTTTTCTTTCATTTACAACGATCTGATCACAACGAATTCCGTCTTTTTCTTCGTAAACTCGAGACCCCCAATTTGCTTTAATGATAATATCTCCTTCATTTGAACTAGGCTTTTTCTTTACTAATAAAACTCCACTTGTTCTTGCATCAATCATTTCTTCAATTATTACAGCAATGTTAACATTATCAGGCGGAAGCCCAGCCTCTATTAAACCCTTCAGAACATCAGGAGTAAACGCAGACGCCCAACATTTTTTCATAAGATTCAGAATTTCTCTGATATCCTTCATATGAAAGTAAACCCCTCGTCCGAAGCACACATGACGGGATGAATCTTCAACATGAGCAGAGGTTCTAATTATCACAGATTCAGAATCTATCCGCTTTAATAACTTAAATATTTCCTCTGCTATTTGATTCTTCATAAACATCGGAACTGGTGACTGTATGATGATATCTTGAATTTCTGAAGCAGCTTCATCCAAATTATCCCAGTTTAAATGACTCATTAGGGAATCAATACGCTTATTACCTGGTATTGTATTCACATACTTTTTAAAAACTTTTGTTGAGACAACAACTCCAAAAGGGACTCTATACCCTTTAGACATCAATCGAGAAAGACTACATGCTCTTTCACCAAAAGTATCGGCTCTTGAGTAATCTACATTAGCTAGAGTCTGAATAGGATCAAATTGATACATATGGTAGCCGAACCTTTTCTGAATGATCTTTTATTGTTATTTACTGAAGATTAATAGTATTTAAAGATATAATTCATGGTTATAGTGTACCTACTCATGAAAGAAGTATCTCTATCTTGAGACTTTAATCTAGGAATGAAACTTATAAATACTCCGCACTGAAATATCTGTATTTTCTATATAGGTAAATAGGGAATTAAGGGAATTTTATTGGAACGTTTCGGCATTAGGCGGTTTTAAAGAGATTAAAGAGATTAAAAAACAGTATTAATGGTTTATTTCTTTTAGTATTGAGAAAGGTATTCAGAGTTGGTAAAAGAAAAATGGCTTTTTGATCCTGAACTAAATGCTGATTTTAATTCTTTACTGGATTTTTGGATCATAGAATCTTAATAATAAACTATTGGTTACTACAGAAACAGAACTAAAAGCCATAGCTGCCGCTGCAACTTCAGGAACTAAAGTTATTCCTAAGGGGATAAACAAAATTCCAGCTGCAATTGGAATACCAATTATATTGTAGAAAAATGCCCAAAAAAGGTTTTGCTTGATTTTCGACATTGTTTTTCGACTAAGTTGAATACTTGCAACTACATCACGAAGGTCTTCTTTGACTAAAACGATATCACCAGTTTCTAGAGCAATATCTGTACCACTCCCTATAGCAAAACCTACATTTGCTTGAGCTAAAGCAGGAGCATCATTAATTCCATCCCCAACCATACCAACAAAAGAACCCTTTGATTGTAATTGTTTTACAACATCAGCTTTGTGTTGTGGTAGAACTTCAGCGATAATGTTTGTGATCCCAACTTGTTTTCCTATAGAACGAGCCGTTCTCTCATTATCTCCAGTAACTAAATAAGTCTCAATACCTAAATCGTGTAAATACTTAATCGCATCTTTGCTATATTCTTTCAATGGATCTGTTATGCCAATTATACCGATTATATTTTGATTTAATGATATTATTACAGTAGTTTTCGCCTGATATTCAAGACCTGTGATTTTATCCTCAATCAGATCTGTAGATATATTACTTTGCTGAAACATCTTACGATTTCCAACACGAATGAAATCACCATTAATTTGAGCTCGAACACCATATCCAGGAACAGCTTCGAAATCCTTTGGATCCCAAAGGGTCATATTTTTCTCCTTAGCGGATTCTACAATAGCTTGAGCTAAAGGATGTTCAGATCCTTTTTCAACAGATGCTACTAATTGTAATATTTCTTCCTCGGATTTCATCTTATTAATAGCAATAATATCAGTAACTCTTGGTTGGCCTTTAGTCAGTGTTCCTGTTTTATCAAAAACGATTACATTTAATTTATGAGCTGCTTCTAGGGTTTCGGCCCCCTTAATTAGTATCCCATTTTCTGCTCCTTTACCTGTTCCTACCATGACCGCGGTTGGAGTTGCTAAACCAAGAGCACAAGGACAAGCAATAACTAAGACTGCAATCATCAGTTTGAAAGAAAAAATAAATGAAGAACTATTTTGATCAATAAGAAGATTAGGAGAGAATAATCCAATTGAAAATCCTCCGTACCAAACCAAGAAAGTAATAATTGAAATAATGATGACTGATGGTACAAAACGACCAGCCACCATATCAGCAAATCTTTGGATAGGTGCCTTAGAAGCTTGAGCATCTTCTACAAGTTTTACAATCTGAGCAAGAGCTGTATCTGCTCCTACATTTACAGCTTTTACTTTTAATAAACCATTTTTATTCATTGTAGCTCCGATAACTTGATCATTAACAGTTTTTTTAACAGGCATCGATTCTCCTGTTAACATTGACTCATCTACAGTTGAATTTCCTTCTATAACTAGTCCATCAACAGGAATTTTTTCCCCTGGTCTGATCAATACTATCATTGATACCTCTACTTCTTCAATTGGAATTTTTACTTCGTTTCCATCTCGAATAATAGTAGCTTCTTTTGCTTGTAATTCCATAAGTTTTCTAATAGCTTGAGAAGTCTGTCCTTTAGCTCTAGCTTCCAAGAATTTTCCTACTAATAAGAAAGTGATTAACAATGCTGCTGTTTCAAAAAAAACTACCCCATCTCTCAGGATGAAAAGGGTGAAGATGGAGTACCAAAAGGCAGCATTAGTTCCTATAAAAACTAATACATCCATATTGAATTGGCCATGGCGTAAAACCTTTAATGCGCCATGGTGAAATTCCCATCCTGAAATAAACAGCACAGGAATTGTAAAAACCATTATTACAAATTGTGTTGTATTTATACCAAACAATACTTCCATTGAATTTACTGGTAAAAGAAGGGGAACATTAAGATTGAATATTTGATTTCCCATACTATAGAGAAAAACTGGGATTGTAAAAATAATAGCTGATATTAAGCGATACCGTTGAACACGAAGATCACGAGCACGTTCTATTTTTTCACTATCTTTAAGCTTTTTTTTCGGGTCTATTCTCCTAGCATTATATCCGACTTTTGTTACAGCTTTTATAAGATCTTGTACGTTTGTTACGGAAGGATCATAAGAAACTGCAGCTTTTTCAGTAATCAGATTGACTGAAACTTCTTTTACACCATCAATTTTAGTCAAACTTTTTTCCACAGTCGTAACACAGGAAGCGCATGGCATTCCTGATATAGATAAATCAACTTTTCCAGATTCATCAAATTTAGAATTAAGATCCTTAGCTTTATAGCCAACAGATTCAATAGAGGTTATTAGATCTTCAACCTTAGTTTGTTTAGGATCGTATGTAATCCTTGCTTTTTCAGTCATAAGATTAACAGAGATATTGTTTACTCCTTGGATTTTCTTTACTCGTGTTTCAACTGTATTTACACAACTCGCACATGTCATTCCCGAGATAGCTAAATCAACTACTTTTATATCGTCAGTGGATAATTTTAGTATCTTTACTTCATTCATTAGATTAACAGATGAAGTTACAGCATGTTGATCACTTACTGTTGATATTCTACCTTTGATATAGGTCATTAATTTATTATGGTGGGTAGGAATGTCCTGAACTCCACATTCAGGCCCCATCCAACATACTAGCTTTTCCACTCCCTCAACAACCTCTATGTGCATAGGTTGTTTACAATGCATCGGTACAGATTGAACATGATCACATTCCTGACATTTTAACA
>JAUUVJ010000290.1 GCA_030589605.1 Candidatus Hodarchaeota archaeon
AGAAATTGGAACCTATATTAAAGGAGCAGCGTATTAAGCGTGATTTTTCAGGGATGATAGAAGAAGTTTTTAACATAATTAGCCAGGAGGTGGCAGTTAGTGTACCTTGTACATAGTGAAAAAAAAGGAAAATTAGAAGTAGATTCTTCTAATTGTTTCGACATTTACTTAAAAGAATAACAGCAACGTTAAATCACTTAACATTACCTATTCCGCTTGCTGGGGGCATCATTTGGTTTAACCTCCCCTTTTTATAGCAGAAAATCTTTATAAGCTCATAAAAAATGAAAAATCACTGATATGTTTTTTTTCTAATCAAAACAACAAAATTCGGGTTATTCTACAAAAGAAAAGAACGATTCAGCCTCATATTTCTATCTGATATCTAAAGTAAGACAACGTTTTAAGCTCCCGAAAAAGATGACGAAGCTAATGATTTCCAGTGTAGGTTTGATATTAAAACCACATTTTGAGTAGACCACTAATATAAAGTTCATTTGGTAACTCTGGATCAAATACTGGATAATAATTAAAACGAAACCAGTGATAAGATCAACTTTATTTGACTCAAACTGGAAGATTAACGCTCCTTAATCATTTTTAAATAATCTGACGATAGGATATGCTTAATTTCCATTTTTTTAATATCTATCTAGAAAGCGCCCTCATGCGATTAGTGAAAATAGATAACGATACTCTTCTCTTCCTTTTTTTAAAATAGTAAGTATTTAGATATTGTGTGACATTTATTTGAAGTTTTATTCTCTATCTGTGGGAGTGAATGATTTTCTGTGCATCTTGTATGTATTCCTTTATTTGAACTTCCTCAAGACGTTCAATTAGGGAAGCTTGTTTCATTAAAACTGTCCATTTATTGATCTCATCATGAAAATTTTGGATCTCACGGGTTATTTCATTTTCTAGTTGAGTTAAACCAATTTCTGTAGCTTTTTCTTTTGCCTGTAGTAATAGTTTCTCAGTTTCTTGTAAATTACCTTCCACTAGTAATAATTTAGCTTGGAGTAATAATGATTGAACCATCAAAAGAGGATTCTGTTCTTTGTGCGCATTCTCATGGAGTTCGGCCATTAAGGACTTAATCTGATAAAGTACTTCTGGAGCTCCATATAATTTTAATTCCTCAATCAAAGTCTCACAATAAGAAAGCATAGCGGTAACTTTCAACTCAAAAAACAGGTTTTCGTCAGCAAGTAAGTTTTTTAGTAATTCTTGTGCTTTTACTTTCTCCTTTATGCGTGGACTTTGTTTAAGGATTAGTCCTTTCGCCAATTGGCTATATTGACTAATCATTCGGTTATTAGATTCTTTCTCAAGCTGAAGCATTCGATTAAGGTGACTTTTTGCATCTTCAAGAGCATTATTATTGATTAAAACGGTAATCATAAGAAAAAGCGTAGCTACAAAACCAACTGAATGCTCTCCATCAACAAATTCATAATGAATAAGCGCCTTACGGTAATACCCTAAAGCATCATCGTAATTTCCTTTCCAATAATGAATTTCTCCAATATTGACCAAGCAATTGGCAATATAGTATTTAGCATGAAATTGCTCAGCAATTGCAATAACTTGATGATAAATTTCAATAGCATTATCTAATTCTCCCTGTAGCCATAGAATTGAAGCTAAGATGAATTGTGAAAATGCCTTTTCCCTTTTATTGTCGATTTCTTCAGCAATGGTTATACTCTTTTGTATATACTTTAAACTTTCAGAAAGCTTATTTTCATTAACAAAATGCTGTCCTTTGCGAAAGAAAAGGTGAGCTTTTCTCTTTTTTACAGCAGGAGAATTTGATTCAAGATTTTCAATGATTCCCTCGCAATCAACTAATATCTGAAAACTATCAGCTGCTTTACCAAGTAATAATAATATATGTGATCGTTGAAATAAAATATCCAAAGTGAGTAATGGGTTGTTAAATTGAGCATTTAAAATTAAATACTTTTCAGTTAGCAAATAAGCCTCTTCATACTCTCCCTTCTGGATTTTGATTTGAAGTCTTACGATCCAGCTTCTGACTCTATCTTCTCCACTCAAATCAACAGTATTTTCTAATTCTTCGATGCTAGCTAGTGCTTTGTCATACTTTCCTTGTAATATTAATCGCTCTAAGGTAGACAGTACTTCATTCGGTTTCATCGAACTAAACCTCAGTCTCCTCATATTTAACATTATAGCTCTAATACACATGACCGTGTATTGATTCATGTTAATACTCTTTAATGTTGTAAAGTCAAGTTACATTTCATCCCATTGCCGTCAAATTTGAAACTGCTCTATTTAATTCAGTTTAGGGATAATAACATCAGTATTTGGTAATTTCTCATTGAATAGTTTTTTGAATTTTCCCATTTGAGTATTATTACCATACATCGCAAGAACAATTCTATTTATTTAATATTGGTACAAAACCCAAAATTACCTCGCAATCTTCACAAAACAAGGTGAGGAAAGAACCATGTTTTGTATCAGCTCGCTCAAAATTAACATTCTTATTTTTATTACTACAATAAGGGCATTTCTTCTTTTCGTCCATATCTGTTTTATCAACCAAATTTTTCACCATTATAACAATAATTTTTAATCATTTTTAAATTTGTTCTTCTTTTCGTTTTGTTTTGGATACTAAAAAATAAGTAATTCTTCTATGTTGGACAATTTTTCTATGTTAAGTCATGGATATCTTGACTGGTGCCTTTTATTTAGAAAAAGGTGCAAATTGAATATTTTATACACTACCAAATGCTCGGGCGTCCGATGCTAACGGATTGGATACAGAAAAATAAACTATTTATTGATGGAGACATACTGATAAAAGGATTTTTCTAATATTAATGATGTTAAATCTACCTGTCTTAAAAATGCCGTTAATTAGTTTTAAGGTTGAATCAGCTTCGAAAAAATTCACTTATTCCATTATAATGATAACTCTAGGATTATTACCTCTTTTTCTTTTTAATATTGTTGAATCATCGTCGCCATCTGATTCCCAATTTTATAATCTAATTGCAACAATATTGTTTTTGGTTTCGTTTATTTTAGTGTGGTTTTCTCCAGCATTACTCATTTTTGGATTTATAAACGCAGTTACCTCTTTACCAGGTGTGTTTAAAGAAATTAAAATGACCCCAATAGAAAAAGAGTGGGTCGAGGTAAGAAGAAAACGGATTGCAGAGAAAAGAATTATTGTTGATTTCAATAAAGAACTCGAATCGGTTATTCTTGATTATGATCACCAGAAATATAACAAAGTATTGGCTAAACTAAATAACTTACTTGAGCAAAAAAAATCGCTTTCACTAAAAGAACTCCTATTTATCAAATCGGTTATTGCACATTGTTATTTTCACCAAGGTGATTATGAAAAATCCTATACTTATATTAAAACAGTTGTAAAGGATCGACCTCAATTAAGTGCAGATATTCAAGATGATTTAATAAAATATATGTGTGAAATTAAACTAAATAAACCTGAGGAAAGCATTCAAACAATAAATGAAGCACAATCCATTTTCCCAGATTCTCCTATATTGGACACATTCTCCTTAGAAGAGGTACAATCTTTATCAAGAAATGTGCTTCAAGTGAAACAATTAAGCAAGAAATTAAGCAAGAAATCAACTAATAAGGAATCTTGTTTACGTTTTCTAAAATATTTTATTTTGTGGCTTCTACTATCCTCTTTAATCCAACCAATTTTAGGAATCATGTTTCCGTATTCTCAACTATTTTATATTGTGGCTTCTATCCTTCGTAATCCTTATTATCTTCTTTTTGGGTTCTTTATCTTCTTATTTGGTCTATATTATGGAATTAAATGGTCTATAGATGTAAGCATTACGTCTAGAAAGAAATTAAGCAAGAAATCAACTAATAAGGAATCATATTTACATGGTTTATATTATGGAATTAAATGGTCTATAGATGAAAACATTACGTCTAGAAAGAAATCAAGAAAGAAATCAACTAATAAGGAATTATGTTTACGTTTTCTATACTATTTTATTTTGTGGATTCTATCCTTAGTTATCCTTCCAATTTTAGTCAGATTATTCACCACTGACATTATCATACTCTATCTTCTTTTTGGGTTCTTCATCTTCTTATTTGGTCTATATTATAGAATTAAATGGTCTATAGATGAAAATATTACGTCTAGATAGATCTTTTTAAGATTTCTTGATAGAGACGGTATTCTCGGATCTTTTTGTTTTATTAATCAATTTAATTAACTTTTTACGAATAACAACACAATTTACATTTGATAGAAACAAGTAAAAAGAGAATATGGGTTATTATACTAATTCGGCTAACCTTATTTTGTTTTATAAATGGAAAATTCCCCTGAAGAAATCGCTGAAGATAATTATTTTCAAACGTGAAAACAAATGAAAACTGTACTATATGAGTTTGAGATTTGAAAACTAGTCTAATGGGTTAGCGCCCCAGATCCTATTAATAACTACACCTCCGAATAGACGTAGTCCTATCCTACTGATAGTACGTGTAAATCCGTTTCTCATCGCTAGTGCCATACCTCGGCGGGCTCTACGGGAAGCCTTCCATTCATCTGCGAATTCTAGTTGAATATTTCTTTGAAATTTTATAGGATCAAAGGTGCCATCTGAATTAAAACATTTTACAAGCTCTTCAGCGGTCTTCACACTGTTAACTAATCCTGCACCAATTGCTGGATTAACAATTCCTATTGCATCCCCTGTTCCAATATATAGATTACCATTCCTTTCATTAAACATTGGTTTTTCTAAAGTATTCACATCTGTCGGCAATTTTCCTCCAAATACTTTTCCTTTTTTCATATTATCTTTTAGTTCTACGTTGAGCCTTGTTTCTAACATATCAATAAATTTGTCAAATCTTTTAGAAATTGAAAATTTTTGTCCAAAACTTAGTAAACCAATATTTACCCTTCCTTGTTTAGCAAAAGCCCAACCATAACCTGACGCCGCTGAATAAGTGTCATGTGCATAAAGGAAGAAATCAAGTTGTTCATCTGTTGGAAACTCTGCAACACGACATACACTAGTTTCCTGAGGCTTATTTTGTCGTCCAAGCAATGCCCAAGCTAATCGATTATGCCCTGTAGCCACAATCGTTAATGCAGAGTTCTGAGCCAGTTCATCTGCACGTTCTAAAGTCACTTTTTCCGTTTTGACGCCAACTCCTAACTCTTTAACACGTTTGATTAATTTTTCTTGAATCTCTAAACGACTAAGACCCGATTCCGATTGAAGTGGTTTATCGATTGTTTTCTCATAAACGCGATAATTAACCATCACTAAGTAGCGTTTAGCCACATATCGATCATCAAAAAACACATCTTTACTTTCAAACCATCGAACATATTCGTTAGGTAAGAGCCCTCCGCAGGGTTTATCCCAAATTTTCTTCTCGTAAATTGTTATATCATGGCCTTGTTCTGCTAAAAGAATTGCAGCTGTACATCCAGCAACATTACCACCCAGAATAGTAATATCATCATTTACCATTCGTAAACTCCTCATCTATAATAATGTATAAGAGATAAACTTTTGTTATTTAAGTTTTGTTTGTTCCTCTTGTTTGTCATTCTATTCATTCGAAAGTCAGGGAAATTAAAATAAAATCGTACAATAAATATGAAAATAAAGGAGAAAGAAGAGATTATTATCTCTCATTTGTCTGAACACTTTCTCTAGTAAAATAGCAAAAGTCTCTGTGTAAGGAGATTCTGTAGCGGACTTTTTTTTTCCCATCGGAG